>JAZKTK010000138.1:0-6099 GCA_036625595.1 Haloarculaceae archaeon
GCGCTCCCGGTTCGTCTGGTCATCGGTGCAATCGCCGGGTTCGTCGCGACGCTGGTGATGGACGTGCCGATGGGGCGTCTGCCGGAAGGCGAAACGTCGTATCAGGTTGCAGCAGGGGTGCTCTCCGGTGAACCGCTCGACTCGGCACCGGACGGGCTGGCGACGGCAGTTCACTACGCTGCGGGGACCCTCAGCGGGATTCTCTTTGTCGGGGTCACGGCCGTCGCAGAACTGCTTCTCGGTGACGCACCGGCACTGCTTGCTGTCGTCGTCGCTGTCGTCGTCCAGCTACCGGTGATGATTGCGTTTTTCTCGTACGTTGTCCTGGTGGTGTATGGACGAGTCCCGGATGAACGCGTGCCTCAGGTCCGTCGGGACTGGGCACTCTCAGCGTCCGTCTACGTCGCAGTGCTAGTGGTGCTGACCGGGCCGCTGGTGCTGCTCTAGCACGCTTCGACGCTTGTTTGTAACACGACCGCCTAGAGCGGTGTGTGACTGACACCGACGACGATGTCGAGGATTATCTCGACCCGGAACTCGACCCGACGCCCAGCGAATCGGACGGGTGGTTCCCGTCGCTGTTTTCGGTCGGCGGGTTGGTGGTTGGCCTGCACTTTCTGGCTGCGGGAGCCATCCTCCCCGCCGGATGGAACGCAGTACAGAGCGGCGCGTACATGCAGGCGGGCTTTTACTCCGTGCTCTCGGCGCTGATGATTGCAGCCGGACTGGTTGTGGGGCGTATCGCGAACCGCCGAGCAAGCTGAGCTACGCGTTCAGCGTCTCGGCGAGTTCGCCACGTTCCTGGAGCTGCTCGAGAATATCGCTGCCGCCGACGAACTCGCCGTCGACGAACGTCTGGGGAATCGTCTCGCGGTCGCTGTGGCGGGCCAGTGCCTCCCGGTAGTGGTCGAGTCCTTCCAGGACGTCTACCGTCTCCAGGTCGTCGCGGTGCTGCTGGATGAGTGCCACTGCTTTCCGAGAGTAGCCACACTGGGGCATGAGTTCGGTGCCTTTCATGAACAGCACGACTTCGTTGTTCTCGATTGTCTCGTCGACTTCCTGTTCGATTTCCTCAGGGTCGAACTCCGCGCTGGGGTCGAATGTCATAGACCGCTGTTGGGGTGGCGCGAGTAAAGGGGTTGTGCTCGTGAACGTCTCTCACCAACTCTCGCTTAACGCTCGTACTCCTCGGGCGTGTAGGCGCGAATCTCTATCGCGTGGATATCGTCCGTCATGTGCTCACCGAGCGCATCGTAGACCTTCTGGTGGCGGTCGACAAGCGACTCGTCTTCGAACGCCGGCGAGACGACCTCGGCCGCGAAGTGTTCGTCGTCGTCAGGGTCACGCGGTGTCGTCACCGTGGCCTTGGCATCTCGGAGTCCGTCCTCGATGAGTCGCTCCACATCAGCGGTGTCCATACACGACCTCAGGAGCGTGGCCGGCAAAACGTTTGTCTCACGCGACAGGGTCACAGTCGACAGTCCGACGAGCAAACCGCCGACGTTTAAACTATCGCCGTCGTTGCTCTGCCTGTGACAGAAGTACTCCTCATTATCGGGCTCGTCATCGCCGCGTTCGTGGGTTTCAACATCGGCGGCGCGAACACGGGACCGGCGTTCGGACCGGCTGTTGGTTCAGGAGTTCTCTCGAAGGTCGTGGCCGGCGCACTGATGTCCGTGTTTTTCTTCGTCGGGGCGTGGACAATCGGTCGGCGCGTCGTCGACACACTCGGGACAGAACTGGTCACCTCAACGGCCATCTTCTCGCTCGAAGCCAACGTGACTGTCCTGTTTTTCATCGGCGGTGCGCTCTTCCTGGGCAACTACGTCGGTGTGCCCGCTTCCACGTCGATGACCGCTGTCGGAGCAATCGCCGGGCTGGGACTGGCCGCGAACGAACTCGCCTGGGGCGTGATGGGTCGGATTGTGACCTGGTGGATTGTCGCACCCATCATCGCCTTCTGGGTGTCCGGAATTATCGGCCGGTACTTCTACGCCCGGCTGAACCGTCGTATCGCACTCGCTCAGAGCGAAGGTTCCCTAGTCGAAGTCGACCGGTCGGGGATAATTCCAACCGTGACGCTCGGCCCCAACACTACCCGACGCGAACTGTTCGGAACTGGTGTCGTCGTCGCAATCGGCTGTCTGATGGCCTTCTCTGCGGGGACCTCCAACATCGCCAACGCAATCGCGCCGCTGGTCGGTAGCGGCGACATCGGCATGAACGTCGGTATCATCTTCGGGTCCGTGGCCGTCGCCGTCGGGGCGCTCACCATCGCCCGTCGAACGCTCGATACGCTCGGCAGCGACCTCACGCAACTCCCGCTGACGGCGGCGATTATCGTTGCGACGGTCAGTGCGATAATCGTAACGGCGCTATCGGCTATTGGCATCCCTGCCAGTTTCGTCATCATTGCGACGATGAGCATCGTCGGGCTCGGCTGGGGACGCGCGACGCGGACGACGACTGTCGCAGAGAGTGTCCGTGGCGAGGGGACCGCGATGTCGCCGGGCTCGCTCGCGGGCGACGAAGAAGGTGAAGAGTTGCCGAGTATCGGCGAAGAGGACCCCGAAGACATTCCACAGGCGAACGAACTGTTCAACCCATCGACGACGGCACGGGTCGTCCTGATGCAGAATCTCGTCCCCGTTGTGGCGACGTTCAGCGCCTATCTGACATTCCGTTTCGTTCCGCTGTTTGGCTTCTGAATCTGTGGCGCTCACTCCTCGCTTGACGGCTGCTGGAACTGCTCGGCGTAGTGTTTGATAATCTTCTCTTCTGCGCGGTGGAGCGTCTCGCTGGCGGTCGATTTCGCAATATCGAGTGAATCGGCCAGTTCCGTCAGCGAACTGTCCCGTGGCGTGTCGTAGTATCCTTCTTCGAGCGCCGTCTGCACGACGCGGCGCTGTCGGTCGGTCACCAGTTGCTCTTCGTTCAGTCGCTGCTGGACGTAATCGACAGTAAATGAGATACCGAACGACTCCAGTTGTGTCCCCAGCTCGGAAAGTCGTTCGCTGGGGGCGGTAACCTCCCAGGTCGCAGTACCGTCCTGAATCGCGAAGGGCATCTCCAGCGGGACACCGGAGTCACGGGCTGGCAACAGCAGCAGCGGCATCGTCGTCTCGAACTGGACGAGTACGTCGCCGTCGCTGTATTTCAGCATGTCGACGGAGGTGACGTCCTCGGAGTCCTCTATATCCCGGACGACCTCTCGCGGGTTTGATGCCGTGATTTCGGCAAGTCCTACGCCCGCGTCCTCGTCCGACAGCGCAGCCAGAATTCGGACCGACGCGTCTGGATAGCGTCTCGTAATGTCCCCAATCCACACTTCGTCTGGAATGTCGAGGCGCAGTTTCGCCTGTGGCATAGGCGAATATATTCGCCCCCAAGGACAATGAGTGTTCCCGAACATGTTCGGTATTGATATCCGACCGTCCCCGGGTGACAGTGTTGTCCGAACATGTTTGTCGAAGTACTCTTGCGAATGGTCGACAAACGACCAGTATGGAGACCGTTTCGCTCAGTCGCTCGTTCGAAGGGGAAATCGAACCCGTCCGCGAGGCGATGCTGGACCTTGGACCGTTCATGGAGGCCGCTGGATTCGACGAGGTGACTGTCGACGGGACGGAAATGACGATTACGAACCACGTCGGGCTGCTGACTATCGAACTGGACTTGCGGTGTGTCGAGACCGATTCGGTACTCGCATACGAACAGGTCGACGGCATCTTCGAGACGATGGCGACTCGGTACACGCTCGAAGCGGGGGACGGGACCGTGACGGTGACGGCAACCACGGACTTCGCACTCGACGTGAGCCTCGTGGGGTCGATTCTCGACGGGACGATAATCTCGCGCCAGCGCCGGAAGGAACTCACCGCGCAGTTCGACTATCTGGAAGACGTGGCAGCCAAAGCGATAGCCGCCAACTGATACTTACTGGTCGCGTTCGTGTGCCCAGAACTCGTCGGAGACGGTCACCTCTTTCTTGAACAGCGGCACTTCGTCTTTCAGTCGGTTGATACCGTCCTCGACGGTTTCGAACGCCTCCTGGCGGTGGCCAGCCAGCACGACGACGAAGACGATGTCCTCACCCGACTCGACCACACCCGTTTTGTGGTGGAGTAACACCTCGTAGACGCCGTCTCTGGCGGCCAGTTCCTCACGAATCGTAGCCGTCTGTTCGGCGGCGACCTCGTCATAGCGTTCGAACTCCAGGAATTCGGTCGGGTCGTCGTCTGGACTGGCTTTCGTCCGGACGCGCCCGGTAAACGTCGCGATTGCACCGGCGCGGTCGGCCGCTGACGACTGCTTTGCGCGTGCGACCAGCGATTCGAGCGTCTCGTACGGTTCGATATCCGGGAGTTCGTCGATGACGGCATTCACCTCCACGTCGTCGGCTGTCTCTCCGGTTGCGAGCGGCTCCTCGACGTCTGCGCCGCCGAGCGCGATGGTCGGGAAGGGTGCCTCGTCACTGTACCCTTCGACGAGTGCGTAGTCACAGGTGACTGCCAGCCGGTCGAGTGTCTCGGTCAGCGTCCGGGTCTCGCCGGTAGCGAACCACTCGCTGCCGTCCGTGATGCCGTAGGTCTCGGCTGCGCCAGCTGCGCGGTGGCGAGCGGTGTCCTTGTTGTCTGTATCCACATCTGGTTCGCAGGTGATGTGTTTCACTGTGCCGACTTTGCCGCGGGCGTCCAGACGCGCTACAAGGTTCTCGACCAGCGTTGTCTTGCCCGTGTCCGAGGGGCCGACCACCCGGATAACTTTCATACGCTGCTGTTCGACCGAGACGTGTTTGTAGGTGTTGGTGCGACCAGATGGGGACACTCGTTGGCCGGCCGTTCCCGCGCTGTGGAAACTTGCTCGGTTACGCGTCGCTGGAATAACCGGCGGGTCGCCGTTCACAACCGCTCTTTCACTTTTTCGACGACCCGAACGTCCTCGATTGCCGTCGACGGATACTGCCCGTCCTCGTCTTTCTCGGCGGCTTTGACCATGTCCCAGACGACGTTCAGCCCCGTCGTCACGCCTTCGAGCGCTTCCATCTCGCAGCCGGTTTTTCCAGTCGTCTCGACGGCAACGGTTAGCTCGACCGTCTCGTCGTCAAGGACGAATTCGGTGTCGACGTTCGTCACCGGAATCTGGTGGCACATCGGAATCGTCTCCCAGGTGTGTTTGACGGCCTGAATCGCGCCGATGCGTGCTGTTGCCAGTACGTCGCCCTTTTCGACGCTATTGTCCCGAATCGCTTCGATTGTCGACGGCTGGAGGCGAATCTGTCCGCGCGCTTCCGCACGGCGCTTGCTGTCCGCTTTCTCGCCGACGTCGACCATCTGTGCGGCCCCCTGCTCGTCGGTGTGTGTGAGGTCGTCGTTCGTTCCGTCGCTCATTCGTGTCCTCCGTGGTTGTGGTCGCCGTGGTCGTCGTGACTGTGACCGTCGCTCCCAGCCAGTTCGACGACGTGACCGACGACAGGAACGACGAGCTCGGTCGTTCCAAACCCGGCCGCTTGCTCGCTCCCAGGCAGACAGAACACTGGCTTGCCGTCGACAATGCCAGCCGTCGCGCGGGTGAGCATCCCGTGTGGACCGACTTCTTCGACCGACTGCGCGCGAAACTGTTCGCCGAAGCCCGGAATCTCCCGGTCGAAGAGGTCGCTGGCGGCTTCGGGCGTCACGTCGTCCGGTGTCAGTCCCGTTCCGCCGGTCGTGATTACGGCATCGACTGCGTCGTCGCCGAGCAGTTCCGTGAGTCGGTCACGAATTGCGCGCTCGTCGTCCGCGACGAGGTCTCGACTCGTGACGGTGTGGCCGGCCGTCTCGATGCTGTCGACGATTGCATCGCCGCTCGCGTCGGTGTCGAGCGTGCGACTCGACGAGACAGTCAGGATGCCAAAGGAGACAGATGTCCTGTCGTCTGCGTGGTGTCCGTCGTGTCCGGTTTCGTGGTCGTGGTGCTCGTGATGGTTGGCGTCATCAGCCATTGCCGAACGATTACACGGGACAGAGTTAGTAGATTGGGTTGCGGTCAGTCGTCGTCGGCCATCGGGAGTGGCCGGTCGATGTAGTCGTCGTTGATGACCCACTCGCCGTTTTCTTT
>JAZKTK010000139.1:0-6073 GCA_036625595.1 Haloarculaceae archaeon
CGACGAATCAGCGGTCAGCGTGGAGTCGTCGGTCACTGAGCCGACAGCAGATACCGAACCGAGTGAGGCAGTGGTCGACACTGAAGAGGATACGCAAACTCCCAGCCCGGACGTGAACGACCCAGAGCCCGCGCTCGACCAGTCCGGGACAGATACCGAGCCCGGACCCGCCAACCCAGAGCCAGGTCGGGCCGGCGATTCCGAGACGAGTGCACAGGCGCCCGGCGTCGAACGTACCGGGCAAATGGAGCCCGGTGAATCCGATACCGGCCAGCCCGTCGACTCCAGCGGCCAGACGACCGAAATGGGCGACGCACCAACTCTCAGCGAGACTGGCGACACGGCACCAGAGCAGACGGCTCCCCAGTCGACGCCAGACCAGACCAGTTCGACCGGGAACGCCCCAGGTCACGATGTGGCAGAGCCAGCAACGCCAGCAGAGCCACAGCAGGACGTGCCACCGACGCCGACAACCGAGCGCCCGGACGACGGCGAATCGACTGTCGATACCCCCCGTTCACTGGAGACGCGCGCAATCCCCTCACTGGACCCCGAACGGACCAGCACGCGCAGTGGAGCAAGCGAGCCACGTCGCGACGCACCGGGACGAGAGAGAGCGTCCGAAACCGATGGAGCAGCCCGGACCGCCGAACCGGGCGAGTCGACGGCGCAGAAACACCAATCGACGAGCACCGCCGAAGAATCGAGCGAGTCAGAGGAACAGTCGGCAGCCCGACAGGACCGGTCCAGGGCACCGTCGCAGGACTCGACCGCGACGGAGAAACCGGCCACAGCGGAGCCAGACCAACCAGAACAGGAGAGTCAAGAGGAGGAAACGGACGCAGACGAGTCTGTCGGCGAGCGCATAGAGGAACTCCAGAACCTGCTCACGGAGCGCGAAACGGAGATCAAGCGCCTTGAGTCGGACCTGAAGGCCGCAGAGACGGAACGTGAGTCGGTTCGTCAGGAACTGGAGCAGGTCAGAGCGGAACGCGACGAACTAGAGAGTCAGGTCGAGAAATTAGAGCGTGACCTCCAGCAGTTAGAGGAGGAACTCGGCGCGGCGACGAACGCACAACAGCGAATGACGCCCCAGGAGGCGCTATCGGGGACAGATATCTTCGTTCGGTACCGTTCGAAGGGGGATGCAACGCTGGAGAAAGCTCACGACGGCGGGGCGGTAAAGACAGATGTCACCGAGAATCTCCGGTTAGAGAAACACACGCAGTTCGACGCCGATGTCTCCGCCGTCGGCGGCCGCGAGTACGACGAGTTTCTGGAGGATACGGTCGCCTACAAGTTCGTTCGCTGGGTCGTCGAGGACCTCCTGTTCGAAATCCAGAGCACCGGCCACACTGAGACGCTTGGCAATCTCTACGACGCACTCCCGAAAATAAACCGGGTCGAACTCAACGGTGCGGTCACTGTCACCGTCAACGAGGGCGGACAGGAGACGGAGTCCACCGAGACGTTCGACGTGGTCTTTCGCGAGCGGATGGGCGACCCGCTGCTGGTGGCAAACATCAATAATTCACGGCAGGGAGCGTCCGAATCGATGATGGAGGGACTCATCACGGCCGCAGAACGCGTCGGTCAAACGAGCGACCAGTTCTCCTCGGCGTTTCTGGTCACGGAGAGCTTCTTCGAACCCGAAGCCCTCGAAACGGTCGCAGAAGCGACTCGCGGCGGCATTCTAAGTCGAGACAAGCGAAAGAGCTTCGTGAACCTCTCGAGAAAACGCGGCTACCACCTCTGTCTGGTCGAAGCACGGAACCAGAACTTCCACCTCGAAGTACCGGAGCTTTAGCTTTCGATTTCCGCGACGCTCTCGATTTTCATTCCTTCGAGTTTCTCGATGATGTGGTCGACCTTCTCGTCGAGGTCTTCGACGAACTCCTCAGTCTCTTCGGTCGTAATCGCACCCTGACTCGACGGCTCGATGAGGTTCTCTTCCTCAAGAACGCGGAGGGAGTATCGGACCTTGTGGTGAGGGTAGCCCGTCTCGTTGGACATCTTTACGATACCAATCGGTTCACTTTCGATGACCATCCGCAGCACTTGCAGATGGCGCTCCAGCATGTCGACTTCTTTCTCCAGTCTATCTATCATGGCAATTGTTAACTTGTATTGCCCGGATTTAAAGGTTGCTGTCGGTGTAGCCGTTTTCCGGGTCTTTCACTCCACTGATTGGAGTTCGATGGTAATCAATGTCTTGGTTTGGTCTGGCGTGGCAGAACTACTCTAGTACCGTATCCGGCCAGAGCCGATACCATGTTTACTGTTAGCACCACAACGTTTGACATAGGCTGGACTTAAAGTGTGTGGTCCGAGGTTGGGCCGGGCAGGACCGTAATCTGTTTACCACCATAGGCGGAACGTCGCTTTGATGACCGTTACAATCGTCGGCGCACAGCTCGGAGACGAAGGGAAGGGCGGTATCGTCGACCTGTTTGGCGACGCGGCGGACGTCGTCGCGCGCTATCAGGGCGGCGACAACGCCGGCCACACCGTCGTCCACCAGGGCGAGGAGTACAAACTCTCGCTCGTGCCGAGCGGCGCCATCCGAGGCAAGGTTGGTATCCTCGGCAATGGCTGTGTCGTCAATCTGCGGACGCTCTTCGACGAACTCGATACGCTCCGTGAGCGCGGACTCGACCCTGACGTTCGCGTGGCCGAACGCGCACACGCGATTCTACCGTACCACCGCGTTCTCGATGGTATCGAAGAAGAAGCAAAGAGTGACGACGACCTCGAAGCTGGGACGACTGGCCGCGGTATCGGCCCTACATACGAGGACAAGGCCGGCCGCCGGGGTATCCGTATCGGTGACCTGCTCGACCCAGAGGTGTTCCGCGACCGACTCGAATACGTCGTCCCCCAGAAACGCGCCCTCGTCGAAGATGTCTTCGGCATGGAAGCCGGCGAGGAGTTCGATATCGACGCGCTTCACGAGGAGTTCAGCGAGTACGGCCGTCGCCTCCGTGAAGAGAACATGACCGTCAACGCCGGCGAGTTCCTCGCAGACTCCATCGACGACGGCGACAACGTCGTTCTCGAAGGTGCACAGGGGACGTCCATCGACATCGACCACGGAATCTATCCCTACGTCACCTCCTCGAATCCCACCGCTGGCGGTGCCTGTACCGGCACCGGCCTCGGCCCGACCACCGTCGGCCAGGGCGAAATCGTCGGCATCATCAAGGCATACCTCTCTCGGGTCGGCACCGGTCCGCTCCCGACGGAACTGAAAGGCGACGACGAGCAGGAAGAACTGGCGGAGTACATCCGCGAAGAGGGCGGCGAGTACGGTACCGTCACCGGACGACCGCGCCGGGTTGGCTGGCTCGACATGCCGATGCTCCGTCACGCCGCGCGCGCGAGTGGGTTCACCGGCCTCGCTATCAACCACCTCGACGTGCTGGCCGGACTGGACGAAGTGAAGGTTGGCCACGCCTACGAACTCGGCGGCGAGACAATCTACTCGATGCCCCCGACGACCGAGAAGTGGGGCGAGTGTGACCCCGTCTTCCGGACGTTCGACGGCTGGCCCGAGGAAGATTGGGAAGCAATCGCCGAGGAAGGGTACGACGCGCTGCCCGACACCGCCCAGGCGTATCTCGATTATCTCAGTGAAGAACTGGAGACGCCAATCTACACCGTCGGCATCGGTCCCGACCGGAGCGAATCTATCGTGCTCGAGCGGCCATTCGAGCAATAAACTGCAAACGCTTTTCTATCGCCCTTCCCTGGACCTGTATATGAAAGAGGAACTCATGGATATCCTGTGCTGTCCAGTGGACAAGCACGACCTCGAACTGGAGGCCGACAACCGCGACGATGGCGAGATTCTCAGTGGCCGCCTCGTCTGTACGGAGTGTGGAGAGGCCTACCCCATCGAAGACGGGATTCCGAACCTCCTGCCGCCGGACATGCGCGACGAAGCACCCGCCTGACGTCGACTCTCATACGACAAAACTGTGCCAGACGAGCTTCCCGTCCACGTGAGCCGCCAGGACCTCCACGCATTAGAGGTTCCAGCGTCTTTCGAGGCCAGTCGCTCGTTCGACGTCGTGCTCGTCAATCACGGTGAGTCGCTCCACGTCCACCTCCACCTCGACGACGCACTCTCGGACGTGGCGACCATGGACGCCTCGAATCATTACGTCGAGGGCGAGTCCCAGCGCGCCGTCCGCGTGACCGTCGACACCGACCGACTCCCCGATGACGGCATCTTCGGCCGGCTCAAAGTCGCCTCGGCGTACGGTGCCGAGACGCGCTGGATTGACGTGGAACTCGAACCACCTGTCGAAGAACGAAAGACGGTCGAAGTCGACGAGTCGCTCGCACAACCACAGCCCCGCGAGACCGAATCGGAAACCGAGACGAGCCTCGCACGGCCGGAACTGCCCGTGCTCGTACTCGGCGGGGTCGCACTTCTCGTCGCAGCCCTCACCGCACTGATCATCGGCGACCTGCTGGTCACCCTCGGGTCGCTGGTGGTCCTCGCCGGCGTCCTCGTCGCGACGTACTTTCTGCTCGTCGAGTGATTACCCGGCGCGCTGACAGCGCCAGAGCCCCCGCTGGTGGTCGCGCGCGTGCTGTTCTACGGCGTCGAACTGCTCCCGGAACGCGAAATCGGTGTCGTACACCCGCGCGTGGCCCGTCGCCACCAGGTCGTAGTTGAGATTTCGGCCATCGACGAGAACGTACGCGAGCAGTCGACCGTACCCGCCGCGGCGGTCGCCGCTGGGGTCGAAGACGAGCGTGACGTTCCCCGCTTCCAGCCGCTCGGTGGCGTAGGCCGCCGAGTCCTCCCCGGCGTCACGGAGACATTCCGCACCTGCCCCGGAGTCGGGGACACCCTCGAATTCTTCGGGACTGTTGTCGGCGTAAACCTCTGGCGTGTCGACACCAAGCAATCGAACGGTGTCTTCGCTCCCGTTGGGCAGACGCACGTCGATTGTGTCACCGTCGACGACGTTCATCACCTCGACCGAGACGCGCTCTGCGGACGAAAGGGTGAGATTCGTCCCGTTGGCATCTGGCAGCGCCCCGGGTGCAGGCGTCTCCGTGTCTGCTGCTGGAGAGTCAGTGATGCCAACGGTGCAACCGGCGAGTGCAACGAGAACGAGGAGAAACAGGACACGGAGTGCAGCTGTCATAGGGAGGCCGAGATGGACTCAGTCCTGGCGCACCGGGACGACGCTGTCGCTGCCACACTCGGGGCACTCGTCGTAGTCAGTATACAGCAGCGTTTCACACTCCTTGCAGCCGTGTGTCGCTTCACCGTCGGCCGACGACTCGGCCGTCTGCTTCAGTTTCTCGAATTTCTTGCCGAGGTCGTTGAACAGTCCCATTGCCTACCCGTTGCGTCTGCGAGCGGATAAGTGTGGTCTGCGACGACAAAAACCCCCGAACAGCGTTGACACTGTTCGAGGGTAGATGAGTGCGGTGGAATGTCCACCGCGGTATGAGTAGAGGCGGCGAACCGGATTTCCCAGAGGCTCACGCACTCCAGTACTCGCCGGAACGCTGGCGGGCTTAACTTCCGTGTTCGGGATGGGTACGGGTGTAACCCCGCCGCTATGGCCGCCTTAACGCCGACTTGCGGATTCGAACCACAATGCTGCACCGGGAGAAGTTGTCTCCCGGGCTCCGGACGCTCGTCCGGAATACCATGTGTCGGTCGAACCAAAATGTACGTGCAATCCAGTTTACGCCTGAACCCGAATCAACGGGTCAGTGCGTCCTATGCGTATGAATGGTGGCTTCGGTCAGTTAGTTCTCGCGGGCTAAACACCTCGTTACCTCGGTGCGTACACCCCGAGTCTATCGAACTCGTCTTCTACGAGCGACCTCAACGGAACCTCTTTTCCAGGTGGGTTTCGAGCTTAGATGCGTTCAGCTCTTACCCCGTGTCGCGTAGCTGCCCGGCAGTGCCCTCTCGGACAACCGGTACACCAGTGGCGACCAACCGTAGTTCCTCTCGTACTATACGGTCGTTCCCGTCAGGTACCAAAACACCCCCAATAGATAGCAGCCGACCTGTCTCACGACGGTCTAAACCCAGCTC
>JAZKTK010000140.1:0-6044 GCA_036625595.1 Haloarculaceae archaeon
TACTCGAAATACCCCATCTCGTGGGCCGTCTCCAGCACCTCTCGCTGACGGTCGGTGAGGGTCCGGAGGTCGACCGGGACCAGTTCGGATTCCTCGTCGGTATCGACGCTCCGAACCAGATACTCCACGCTCACGTCGCCAAAGTCGTCGCTCATATCCGCGATGAGGTCGCGCAGCCCAGTCACGTCACTGGCGTGCAACGTCACGTGCAGGTCGCCGTCGCGTGCGTGCACGTCGGTCACAGGTCCGAGCGTCGCCTGGATGTGTTCACAGATACAGGGCTCCGTCTCCGCTCGGTCGAACTCGTAGACCTGCTCGGACCCGTAGTCGAAGACCGGTTCGAACGCCGGGAGGTCGTCGTCGGTATTCAACTCTCCGTCAGTGCCGACAGAGACCTGTTCAGTGACTGTATCACCGTCGCCGTCGGTCCAGTTGATATCTGTCACCGGGTCGGGGACGGCCGTAGACGCGACTGCCACCGGACACCCCTCGGCTTGCTCGAAGACGAGTTCCGTTCTGACGCCTGACATACACCGAGCTTTGGTATAGTCCCACAATAAGAGGGGTGCGTATTCCCGAAAGCTGAAAACGCAGGGAGACGATGAGGCGGGCGGACGGCACCCACCAGCTCCCGAACCGGTTCGGGATGGTGGTGACGGACCACGACGACGGAGTCCCACTGTGTCGAGTGCACGCATCTCCCGCTGGGCGAGACGGTTTCTGCTCGTGAGTGCCGCCTGGTTCGTCCTCTCGCAGGTCGCTGCCCTCACAGAGGTGCCCCGACGCGCCGAGATAGTTCTGGGCCTCTACGGATTCGTGCTGACGACGGTGTTCGGAAAAGCATATTCGCTGGTTCCGTCGTACTTCGACCGCACGCTCGCGTGGACGGACGCGCCTGCGGTGCAGTTACCACTGAGTACCGGCGGCGTCGCAGCGCTGGCGCTCGGTGGAGCCGCTGTCGGCCCGGCGTGGCTCTCTACGGCTGGCGCTCTCGCCTGGGTCGCCGGGGTCGCCGTCTTTCTCGGAACGATGCTCGTCACCATCGGAGACAACCTCACGGGTGCCGAAACGGGAACCGGCGACGCGAACGTTGACCGACGGGGGCTCGACCGGCTGGCCAACGCCTTCGTCCCCGTCGTCTTCGGCTATCTGCTCGTCGGCTGTATCGAACTGCTGGCTGGCACAGTCGGCTTCCCCTCTCTGTTCGGTGGAGTCGCTATCCGCACCACACACCTGCTGGCGGCCGGTGTTGCACTCCTGTTGCTGTTCAGTGTCGGCTACCGACTGCTCCCCCGATTTCTCGTCGGCTATCCTTCTCGATGGCTCGCGGCTATTGTCCTGTCGCTGGGCGCGCTCGGCCCAGCACTGCTTGCGTGGGGCTACCCCGCCGGAACGGTATTCCGGACCGGCGCTGTTCTCCAGTCGATTGCAGTCGTCGGCTTCGCCGCCGCGTATCTCCGGATGCTGTCTCGGACCGAACGGAACCGAATCGGTCTGTACAGCGTCGCAGTCGCCGTCGTCTTGGGTTGTCTCGGTGTCGCGCTCGGTGCTTACTTTGCCTTCGCCGGTCTGGACGCCGAGCTGGCGACTGCCCACCGTCACGTCAACGTCTACGGTCTGCTCGGCCTGAGCATCGTCGGTGCAATTTACCAGTTCTACCCACCAGCGGTCTGTCCATGGCCCGGCGGAAACGACCGAACCGCGCTGGCTACCATCGCACTCGTTGCCACCGGCCTTCTCGTCGTCGCTGTCGCGTCGGTCGTCGCCCCCGCCGCGCGCGCCGTCGGCCACGCACTCGTCCTCAGTGGTGCAAGTGGCTATGCGTACATTCTTGCAGGAACAATCAGATACCAGACATCAAAGTGGTAGTGATACTTATACTGCATGCCGAACGTGTATGGCTCCTCCAAAACCCGCTTATCGGCGTTCTCAGGCTATAAGAATGGAATAGAAGCCTTTTATGTGTATATCCCTGACTCACAGATTGTCGATGAAAGAGACGATAGACTCCGTTGATGTCGACAGGCGTACAGTCCTTCGCGGTGCCGGTGCACTGGCAGTAAGCGGTATGCTCGCCGGCTGTGGTGGCGACGATGGTGACGAGAACAGTGGTGATGGCGATGTCCCCAGCGAGGTCTCGGACTATCTCGATGGTGCGAACAACTTCGATGGCTCGGTCGCCGACGAGACCGACGCCGATTCGGTGACTATCATGGTCGGTGCCGGCTCGAGCAATCTGGCCTTCGACCCGGCGGCCGTGCGTATCAGCACTGGAACAGCCGTCACGTGGGAATGGACCGGTGAAGGCGGCGGCCACAACGTCGTCGCCGAAGACGGCACGTTCACCAGCGGTGACGAATTCATCAGCGAAGAAGGTCACACCTACGAGTACACCTTCGAAGAGACGGGGAACTACAACTACGCCTGTACGCCGCACAAGGGCAGCGGCATGAAAGGCGCCGTCATCGTCGAATAGGGCCATGCACGGGGTCGACACCGACGAACGGCCGTTCGTCCTCGTGTGGGAGCTCACCCAGGCCTGTGAACTCACCTGTGACCACTGTCGTGCCGACGCCCAGGAGAACCGCCACCCCGACGAACTCACCACGGCGGAGGGCAAGGCACTGCTGGACAGTGTCCGGGCGTTCGGCGAAGGGCAACTGGTGGTCTTCTCCGGTGGCGACCCCTGCAAGCGTGACGACCTCGAAGAGCTCATCGAGTACGGCACGGATATTGGCCTGACCATCACGCTGACCCCCAGTGGGACCGACTCGCTGACGTCCGGGACTATCGAGCGGCTCGCCGACACCGGGCTGAAGCGGCTCGCACTCAGCATCGACGGTGCAACAGCTGCGTCTCACGATGACTTCCGCGGCGAGTCTGGTTCCTTCGAGCAGACTATCGAAGCCGCACGGACCGCACGCGAGGCGGGGCTCCCCCTCCAGATTAATACGACCGTCTGCCAGCGAACGGTCGGCGACCTGCCGGACCTTCGGGACCTCGTTGTAGACCTCGATGCAGTCCTCTGGAGTGTATTTTTCCTCGTTCCGGTCGGTCGGGGACGCGTCCTCGACCCAGTCACGCCGGAGCAGGCAGAGGACGTGATGCACTGGCTGGGCGACGTGGTTGTGGCGGAAGAATTTGCCGTCAAGACGACCGAGGCACCCCACTATCGTCGCGTCCTGCAGCAACGCGACGACGTCGACTCGGGACGGCGTGGCGGTATCACCGCCGGCGACGGCTTCGCGTTCGTCAGCCACACCGGCGAGATGTACCCGTCCGGATTCCTGCCGGAATCGGCCGGCAACGTCCGCGAGACGGACGTGGTGTCGCTGTATCGGGACTCAGAGCTGTTCGAATCGCTCCGTGAGACTGATTCCCTCAAAGGCAAATGTGGGGCCTGTCCGTTCCGGACCGTCTGTGGTGGCAGTCGGTCGCGAGCGTACGCGTACACGGGTGACCCGCTGGAGAGCGACCCGCTCTGTCCGTACGTCCCACCAGAGTACGACGGGGCGCTCCCAGAACAGCAGCTATCCTGACTCGTCGGTCGGTGCGGGTTCGTCCGACACCTCGTCGTCCGTTTTTTCCCCCTCTTTTGATTTCCGGTCTGCCGGCGGCTCGACGGTCTCGGCGTCGCGCTCGGTGACGCGGACCCCCTTCTCCGCAAGGTGACGCATCCGACGGCGCGCGAACTCCTCTTCTCGCGTTCCGCGCGTCGCGAGGACGTACATCCGTGCACGTCCAGTCGGGCGCATCGTCCGACCAGCCCGCTGGGCGCCCTGTCGTCGTGACCCGCCGAGACCAGAGGCGACGATAGCGAGCTCCGCGTTGGGCAGGTCGATACCTTCGTCACCGACCCGGGAGACGACGAGTGTCTGGAGACTCCCACCCCGGAACTGCTCGAACAGCTTTTCGCGGCGGTGGTGTGGCATCTCACCGCTGATGAATGGCGCGTCGAGCCGTGCCGCGAGTTCCCGTCCCTGGTCGAGATACTCCACGAACACCAGTGCCTTCTCGTCGGGGTGTGTCGAGAGCAGGCGCTCGATTTCCTCGGCTTTCGCCGGGTTCGTGGCCGCGAGCTGTCGTCGTTCGTGTCCCTCGGAGCTGACATACTGGTTCTGGGCGTCCTCGGACCCCCACGGCACGTAGAGAATGTCTACCTCCGGCTCTGCGACGAATCCCTCGTCGAAGAGAGCGTCCCAGTCGGTCCCGATTGGCGGGCCGATGAGCGTGTAGATTTCTGTCTCCCGGTCGTCCTCCCGGACCGGCGTCGAGGAGAGACCGAGTCGGTGGCGCGTCTGCAGGTCCGCGCTCCGCCGGTGGACGTCTGCCGGGATGTGGTGGACCTCGTCGTAGACGATGAGTCCCCACTCACGACTGTCGAAGAGCTGTCGGTGTCTGTCCATCCCGGCGGTCTGGTAGGTGGCGATGGTGACTGGGCGAATGTTCTTTTCGCCGCCGTGGTACTCGCCGATCTGGTCGGCGGTGAGTGTGGTGTGGGCGAGCAGTTCGTCGCGCCACTGACCGGCCAACTCACGGCCAGGGACCAGAATCAGCGTCTCGCCTTCGACTGCCGAGAGAATCCCCATCGTGGCAACGGTCTTCCCACTTCCAGGCGGGCCGACGAGGACGCCGGATTTGGTCTCCATGAACTGCGAAACCCACTCGTGCTGGTAGGACCGCAGTTCCAGTTCGAGGTCAACCGGCAGGTCGTCGCCGCTGTCGAGGTCGCGCTCGTCGCGGACGGGGTAGCTCGCCTCGTAGAGTACCCGCTTGACCTCCGCGACGGCGTCCTCGGCGACCCAGCTTTCGTTCTCAGAGATTGGTGCCCGGAGCTGGTCCTCGTCGAGTTGCTGGCGGGCAACGTTTCCCATCAGGTCGTCCGAGGCGGCCTCCAGCACAGTGTATCCGTCTTCGTGGGTTTTGAGCGTGAACTGGTTGGCGCGTTTCCACTGCTCTTCGAGCCACGATTCGAGCGTCTCCGACCGTTCGGGGAGCACGTCGCGGACCGTCGCGAGCAATTCCTCGAAGCTGTCGTATGGGGCCTGCCACACGTCTTCTCGACGGATTTCGTAGAGGTACCCGCCGCTCCCGGTGGTGTCGACGAGGTGCGCGAACTGCGAGAGCTGTGCGCGAGTGAACTGCTCGGGCTGGTCGACGACGAGCTGGCGGCGCTCGGGAAAGAGAATGACCCGTTCGCGGGCGGCCATCTGTTGCCAGCTTCCGGGATACCAGACGGTCGGGTCCGCAGAGAGGTCGACGCGCTCGGCGACACCCTCGTCGGCGAGCCGTTGCAGTCGCTCGGACGCCTCCGCCTGTGTCACGTCGTGCCGGCGGGCGTACTGTGTCGCAGTCAACAGTGGGCGGCCAATCGCATCCAGCGCGTCGTAGAACGCGTCTGCGCGGTCGACATCTCGTGGTGGGGACTCCTCCGCTGTCACTGTCTGCTGTTGGCAGCCAGGACAGTAACAGTTTGCGCTCGGACAGCCACGGGCAGATGCCCACACTGACCCGGAGTGAAACAGTCGAGTGAGTCACAATCAGACTCCACAGCGGTGCTGTCTGTCACTCTGTCGTCGAACGAGAAGCGTGGATACGGGACACATGTGATTTCTGTGGTGCCACATTTATGTGTTAACGTCCCCCGAAGACTATTGATATATCAACCACGGGCTATTCCCCCACAACAGAACAACTAATTTATAGCCGCAGCGGCCAGCGGGCCGTTGACGTGACAGACATCGTCGCAGGGACGACAACCGACACAGGTGACAACTAATGACGGAAGATTCGACTCCAACGACGGACGGACAGCCAGCAACGAACGAACGAACAGCTGCGGAGAAGCGAGCCGAACGGGCCGCAGTGTCCGAGGGGAGCACGACCCGGCGGAACGTGCTGAAGGCGGGCGCAGTCGGTGCGGCAACGGCAGCCCTCGCGGGTTGTTCGGCACTGCTTGGCGGCGACGAAAGTGACGAGGGTTCGACTGACGTCGGAACCGATACGCTCGAAGCGGGTCTCCTCTCCTTTACCCAGGGCGCAGC
>JAZKTK010000026.1:0-28202 GCA_036625595.1 Haloarculaceae archaeon
GTCGTCGTCCGGCAGGCCCGCGACATCGAGTCGACGTACTACCTGCTCAAGCAGTTTCTCGCCGACGAGCAACTCCGCAAGACCGTCCTGGTCCCGCTCGGTGCGGCACTGATTGCCTTTCCCGTCTTGCTCTTCGTGGCTGACAGTCCGGCACTCGCCGTCGGGACCATCGCCGCCGCGTTCGGGGTCTATCTGCTCTACAAGGGGCTGGGTATCGACACGTATCTCGCGCGCCTGCCCGGCGACATCCGCGAGGCGCTCTACTCCGGACAGGTTTCGCTGGTCACGTACGTCGTCGCGGTCGGACTCGCGTTAGTCGGTGCCTTTGCCGGGGTGTTGAGTGCCTCTTCGATGCGAGTCGAGGAGGTCGGGGTGGTCATCCTCGGGATGCGCTTTGCGTTCGACGCCGTCCCGTGGCTCACGGCCGCGGCGCTTGCGGCAAGCACTGGTCGATTGCTCGACGAACTCATTCAGGACGAGGGCGTCGGAAGCGCCTACGTCAATCTCCCCTTCGTCGCTATCGCGGTCGGCCTGGCGGTTCGTGGCTTCTCGGCGTACTTTCTCGAACGCTCCGGCGTGTTCGGCGCGATGTCTATCCCGGCGACTGAGTTTGGCCCGATTGCGTTCGACGGACTCGTCCTCACGTCCGCAGAACGCCTCGCGGTGTTCATCCTCACGAGTATCTTCGTCAGCCTCGTCGGCGTCCGCGTCGCAGCCTACATCAGTGGCAACGATGTCGACGTGGCTATCGAAGAGGGGCGGTCCTAACCGGCATCGCTCGGTTCCCGTCGCGAATCGTCTCCCTGAAATACCACCGACTGAAACCGCCGGACATGCAAGAAGTCGTGCAGGCGCGTGGCCACGAGCACGTCTCGGCCGAACACGCGAGTACATTCGAGTTGACCAGCGATGATTATCTCACGCCAGCGGGAGACTGCATCCTCGGTATCGAGGCCGACCGGGTTCCGGCGGACTTCGACGAGGACTTCGTCGCCGCCTGTCAGTCTCACGACGCGACTATCGTCGTAACCATCGACGTCGGCGAGCACACCGAACACATCGAGGGCCGAGGGCATCCAGACCTCTCCTTCGAGAACGAACGGAGTGCGGTCGGTCGGACGAGCGACTACGTCGACGACCGAACTATCGTCGTTGGGGCGGACAAGGCCGCTGGCGACCTCGACAGGGGCCTCGTCGACGCGCTGGCGGCGGGTGAACCGGTGACGATGACGCTGTCCGTCGAGTGATGCCGTTCGCGTCCGTCCGCGACGGGACGAGTGTGCCAGCCCGTATCGGGACAGGCTTTTATTCCGATACGGTCTACGAGCGTCCATGACGCTGCTTTCCTTCGACGAACACGGCGTCGATGTCGTCTACGAGGGGACGGAGTTTCGCCTCGAGAAACCGCTCATCGAGGAGGCCCTCCAGAAGGAGTATCCTGACGTGACAGACCACGAAGTGATGAAGATTGTCGAGCCAGACCCGTCGCTGTCGGGCGAACCACAGCGCATCGCCGATATCCTGACGTAGTACCCAGCAGCCGCTTCGCTTCGCCACTCTTTTTCCAGTTGAGCGGCGTCTCAGCGCTTCTTCCGACAACACTGTGCGACAGGCTCGTTTCTCTCGTCTCCTGGTTGTACAGTCTATATCGCTATACCGAATGGGCGGCTGCGAAATCGGTTCCCGGCAGCTGGGAGTGGGACACGCGCTTATGTGTCGCCCAGTCGTAGTGTCCGTATGGCAGAGCCAACTATCGAGATGGACCGTGAGGAGGTCGACCAGTTCCTGGGAACCAGCGGAACCGGCGTCATCTCGCTGTCGACGACGAGTGCGGACCCGCCACACTCGGTGCCGGTGTCCTACGGCTACGACGCAGCGGAGGGAGTCTTTTATTTTCGGCTGGCCGTCGGACCGGACAGCGAGAAGGGCGAACTGGGGGGGCGACCTGTGGCGTTTGTCACACACGATACAGTCGACGAGCGCTATCAGAGCGTCGTCGCGCGCGGCCACCTCTCCGACATCGAGGAGGAGCAACCCCAGGAGGCACTCGAAGGACTAGAGCGGGTGCACATCCCGCTGTTCGACATCTTCGGACAGCAACCCGGGACCGTCGAGTTCGAGTTCGTCCGTCTGGTACCTGACGAGTTGACCGGGCGCAAAGAGCAAGCGACGCGGTCATGACTCCCCCGGAACGGACTGGTATCGCGTTCTTTGTCGCTCGAGACGTACTAACAGACCGATGGCGACCATCTTGATTGCCTACGGGACTGGTGAGGGACAGACAGCGAAAGTCGCCGAGCGAATCACCGAGACACTCCGAGACCGCGGTCACGATGTGACTGCCGTGGACGTGAGTACGGACCCGTCGCCGTCAGTCGCTGACAGCGATGCCGTTCTCGTTGGTGCGTCGATTCACGTCGGGAAACACCAGCAGTCCGTGCTCACGTTCGTCCGCGAACATCGTGACGAACTGGCATCGCGACCGACAGGCTTCTTTCAGGTGTCTCTCTCTTCGGTGGCCGACGACGAACAGCGACGGGCCGAGGCCGCGGGCTACGTCGAGAGTTTCATCGAGGAGACGGGGTGGCACCCCGACCGAATCGGTCTCTTCGGCGGTGCGTTGCGGTACTCCGAATACGGCTTTCTCAAGCGCCTACTGATGAAGCGGATTGCGAAAGACGCGACGGGTGACACTGACACCAGTCGTGATTACGAATACACCGACTGGGTGGAAGTCGAGCAGTTTTCGAACGACTTTGCCGCATTTGTCGAGGGGAGACTCGGTGTGGGGCCACCTGCCGATGGCTCCGCGTAGGCACTATTGGGGACAACACAGCCTTCGAACCGCGGTAAGACCGACTCAGGTCTCGATTTCGATTCGCCCGCGAACCACGTCGAGGAACTCCTCGGGGTGTTCGACGTGCGGGAGCAAGAGCGAGTTGTCGAAGACCACGAGACGGGCGTCGACGCGCTTGGCGAGTTTGCGGCCGTCTTCGAGCGGCGTGATGTCGGCCTCGCGGCCCCAGACGAGCGTGATGGGCACGTCCAACTCTTCGAGTGTGTCGCCCAGTTCTTCGTCGGGGTCGAGAAAGCCGCTGACGAACGAGGCTGGTGCGAAGCGCGCACCGGGCTGGTGGGCCGACTGCCACTCGTAGTCGACCACGTCGTCGGGGAGGTTCTCCATGTCGTAGTAGCCGTGGTCCTCGTGGAAGTGCCGAATCGAGTACTTGCTGGCGATGAGGTTGTAGATACCCTGTCCGATGACCGGCGAGCGAAGCAGCGCGCGCAGCCAGACGCGACCGCCGCCCATCGAGGAGTCCGTCGGTGCCACGAGGATGAGTTCCTTCACGTCGTTTTTCCGGGCAGCCATTGCGGCGTAGGAGCCGGTCAACGAGGACGCGACGACGACTGGTGGTTCGTCGGCGAGGTCCTCGATGGCGTCGGTGACGAAGGTGGTGTACAGCGAGGCAGAGTACATCAGCGGTGGCCGGTCGGAGTGTCCGAAGCCGGGGAGGTCCGGCGCGATGACGTGGTACTCCTCGCTTAGCTCGTCGAAGATTCGGAAGAACTCGTGGCTGGAACCAGCGGCGTTGATGCCGTGAAAGAGCAGCAAATCCTGGTCTTCGGGGTCGCCGGCCTCCGTGTAGCCGATGTCGAAGCCGCGCCAGCGGTAGGTGCCGTGGTCGCCATCGAGATACGGTTCGAAGTCTCCAGACCGAGCCGTCAACAGACGGTTGGCGAGTGCGGTCAGGCCGACGGTTCCCGCCGCGACGCCGAAGAGGTTCCGGAGTTTCATACCCCTACAAAGGGCCCTCTGGGGTATATACGTAATGTTCGGACGTATCCGGTTGTCAGCGCCACGCGAGCACCGACGCGAGACCGAGTGCCGCGACCAGCCACACCACGAGCCCGATGCTGCTGACGATGGCCGTCGGTCCTGCGGGGACGTTCACCCCTGTCGGAGCGACACTCATCGCGAAGACGAGACTCCGGTAGGCACTGTTCGGACTGAGCGCGAGGAGTGCTGTGACGCCGTCCGGTGAGACGAAGCCCCCGGTGAGCGACCCGATGAGCGCGCTGTCGAGGCCGACGACGAGCGTTATCACTGCGCCGGCAGCGAGTGCGAGACCACCGCGTGTCGAGCGCGCTGCGGCCGAAACGAGAATCGCGATAGCGAGGATGACGAGCGCGAAGAGCGCGGTCAACAGGATGTACCGAAGGTACAGTGCCGGGGAATCGACCGTGGCGTGAGAGGCGATAACCGAGAGCTGGCGTTCCTGACTCATCGGCACGAACACCGCCGAGACGAAGAGGCCGAGGAGAACGACAGCGAGCACAGCGACTGCACGACCGACGTAGACGCCGAAGACGTAGCCGCTGCTGGCAATCGGATAGGTGCGGATGGTCTCCAGTTCGCCGCTCTCGCGGTCGCCCAGCAGTGCCCGGTAGCCGAAGGCAAACGCGAGCACTGGAACGAGCACCTCCACGGGCGTCAACAGGTCTAACACGAGCGCGAGGTAGGCACCAGTCGCACCGAGCCACGCGATCCCGGCCACCAGCAGGATGTATCCGGCACCCAGCAGGAGTAACATGGGCGTCCGCAGGACGGTCAGGAACTCTCGCTGTGCCACGTCCAGCACGTACCGGTAGTCGCTCACTCGTTCTCACCTCCGTGGAGGCCGGCCGAGACGCTGACGGCACCCTCGCCTCTGCTGAGCTGTTCGAGTGCGTCTTCGAGCGTGTCGGTGTCGGTCTCGGCCAGCAGTTCCTCCGGCGTTCCGGTCGCGACCAGTTCGCCCCGGTCGACGACCAGCACCGTGTCGGCGATTCGCTCGACCGAGCGCAGGTCGTGGGTTGCAAACAGGATGGCATCGTCCGCCGCCGCGAGCTCTCCGACCACCTCGGTGATGTGGCGGGTCATCGTCGGGTCGAGGCCGCTGGAGGGCTCGTCGAGGATGAGTACCGATGGATCACCGACCGTCGTCTGGGCGATGCCGAGCAGGCGTAACATTCCACCGGAGAGGGCGTCGACGCGCCGGTCGGCCACCGCCGTGAGGCCGACCCGTTCGAGGATTTTCTCGGCATCGACCGACCCCTCGACGAGCGAGCCGTAGAACTCGATCGTCTCTCGGGCGGTGAACTGCGGCCGAAACGCGGGTTGCTGGGCGAGATAGCCCACACTGCGGTCGCCCTCCCCGGCGACGCGTACGCTTCCCGTATCGGGCTCGAGCAAGCCGGCGATGAGACGGAGCAGCGTGGTCTTGCCGCTCCCATTGGGGCCGATGACACAGGCGATAGTTCCGGCGTCGACGCTGAAGGACACGTCACCGAGCACGTCGAGGTCACCGAACGAGTGGCTCAGTTCCGATACGTCGACGACTGTCTCGTACTCGCTGTCCGGTGCTTCCTGCTGTGTGGTTGTCTGGGAAGTCATGGTGTAGTCACGTTCAGCGCCTCGAGTCGTTCCGGATTGACCGGGTCCGTGAGCGGCGCGGGGTCGACGATAGTCGACCCACGCAACCCGGGGACAGACTGCTGGAACTGTCTGAGCGTCTGTAGCGTCGGTGCGTGTGCGAGCGTGTGGCTACCCGCCGAATACTGGGCGGTCCGGTCGACGGCATCCGTCGGACGGTAGGTCCGGTCACCGACGCCGTCCCCGTTGCGGTCGAATCCGGGGATTGGCCCCCAGTAGTTCCCGCGGCCATCCACGGCCCAGCTGTTGAGCGTGCCGAGGCTGGTCGAAACCGGCTGGTCGTTGGCTACCACGTCGTTTTCGAAGACATCGTTGGTGGGGAGCATCGTCGACGACCGGATGCCGACATTGTTCTCGGCGATAGTGTTCGCCCGGTAGACGGACCGACTGGTGCCGATAGAGAGTCCGATGTCGTTGTTCACGAGGACGTTGTCGTTCGTGTACGATGTCGCGCCGACAGTGAGGATACCGATCTCGCTATCGCGGACATCGTTCTCGACCTGGACGTTCCCGGTCGGGCGGGTCATCAGGATGATGCCGGCGTTGGTGTTGCGCATGGTGTTGTTGAACGCCAGGATGTTGCTGGTATACATCTCGTGGAGGCCGTAGCGGAGATTCTCCATCTCGTTGTTCCGGACGACCGTCCCGTCGGCGTAGTGGGTGTAGACGGCGTCACGACCCCCGTCGAAGTACGAATCCTCGACGACCATCCGCGAGTACATCGGCAGAACGCTCATGAATCCGTCCTGCCATTCCTCCGCGCCGTACACCTCGGTGTCGCGAACGACAGCGCCCGTACTGTTGAGGGCAACGACGCCGTTCGATGGCGTGTCGATGGTGACGTTCTCGACCAGCGAGTGGTGAGCGTCGCCCATTCGGATGGCTGCATCGCCATACCCGTAGGCGAGTCTGATGCGTTCGTCCCACTCGGAGCCGTTGTCCGGCTGCATATCCCCGGCGTTGCTCTCTCCAACCCCGGTAAACCGGAGGTCAGTGATTCCCACACGGGGTGTGCGGACTGTCACGACAGTCCCATTGTCGCCACCGTCGAGGACCGTCTCGTTGCCAGCCCCACGGAGTGTGACCGGTTTGCTGATGGTGAGATTCGCGTCGTACCGGCCGGGTGGTATCTCGACAGTGGTGTTCGCCGGCGCCTGTTCGACGGCCGCCGCGAGCGTGGGGGCGTCTTCGCCGACGACCACTGAGGTGGGACGGTCGCGCGCCTGCTGTGCCGTCTCGACAGTCTCGTTGGCCCACTGCTGGCGCTCGGCTGTTGGCGGCTCGAGATCGCTCGTGCCAGTTCGGCCGGCGAGACGGCTTTTCAACCCGTCCCAGTCGACGACTTCACCGTCGTGCTCGCGAGCGAACTCCCGCGCTGCGTCCCGGTCACCGAACGGGACTGTCGTCGGTCCGGCGGGCGTTCGGGCTGCAGTGTCGACGACGAACCACGACTCGTCTGCGCGCGCCCAGCCGCGCTGGACGCTGTTCGAGAGCGTCACGTAGCCCTCGTCGGTGAGTTTCGGGTCGGTCCCCGAGAGGTCGGTGACGAACACGGCGAGTGGCTGGCCGAACTGTTCGGTGTGGCGACTCCCGGTGACGCCCGAGACGAGCGCTTCCATCCCGTAGTAGCCGACGACGTACTGGTACTGCGAGTAGAACACCTGTCCTTTCGGGACGACGTAGCCGGCCGCCTGGGCCTGCTGGACGTCGACACCGGTCAGCCCTGTCGTGAGCGTCTCGTCGAAGGGGACCGGTGAGAGCTGCTCTCCGCCGGCCGGACTCGTCGCGAAGCCACTCGCGGCGAGCAGGAGAGCGATTACGACCGCGGCTCCGGCGTAGGTAACTGTCTTCATGTACTCGCGAGTTCCGCGATGGTCGACTCGGTCACGTCTTCGAACGCGACCAGCGTCCCGCCGTACTCCGACTGGAACTCCTCTGCGTCGGCCTGGTCCGAGAACCCGATGAGGTCACGTCCCATCGCGCCTTTCACTTCGGAGCCAGCGACGAAGGTAACGCCTGTCGCGTCCACGAACGTCTCTGCCTCGACGTGTGTCGAGATGAGTGTGTCTCCGGCGTCGGTGGTCAGTTCGTAATCGACCGACGAGTAGTCTGTGACGTAGAATACCTCTCTGTTCCACCCCTCGTTTTGGCGTTCGAAGTCGTACTGAAACGCTTCCCACGTACTGCAAAAGCGCGCCGGGTTCGGGTGGCCGGTGGGGGTCTGATCCGCGTAGAAAATCTGAGCGTTCGGACCGGGGTGATTCGGAATAACCATTCCACAGACCTCACACTGGTCGTCCTGCGTCAACGATATCGGGTCGGGAACGTCCTCACCGTCGTCTCCGTCAGACCCGAGACAACCGGAGAGGCTAAGAGCGACCGCGGCGCCGCCAGTGAGCACTGCTCGTCGCGTCAGCGCCGCTTCGCTCCCGTCTCCCCCGCGGGTGTCGCGCTGTCTGCTGGTCGCGTCGTGTCTCTCACAGACACAACTGCTGTGGCGGTCACACATACCAGTAGATTCGCGCGTACGGCAAAAAAGTGTAGAGTCGGTCACTGACTGGTGGTAACCGCCGACGGTTTTATACTCTTGTCGCATTTGTAACCTCTTACGAGAACCGTACTAGTGTGTTTTGCACACACATCTATCCGGTTGCGTACCAGTCGGTACTGTCGACGGGACGGAGCGTAAAACGGGGCGTCAGCAGATTGCTCGGCGGACCGATTAGCTGTACTTGGCGATAGTCTGGGCCAGCGCCTCTTTTTGCTGGACACCGACCATCTGCTCGGCCTGTTGGCCGTTGGCGAACAACACCAGCGTTGGCACACCCTGCACGCCGTACTGTCCGGCGAGTTGCTGGTTTGCATCCACGTCGACTTTCGCAACTGCGGCGTCAGTTTCTGCGGCGAGCGACTTCACGATTGGTTCGAGCATCTTGCACGGTCCGCACCAATCCGCGTAGAAGTCAACCAGTACAACGTCGTACTGCTGCACTGCTTCGTCGAGTTCCGCCTGTCCATTGATGTGAATCGGTTCAGACGGTGCGTCGCCTCCTTGCTCCTCTTCGACGATTTGTTCGCGCTTTTTCTCTCGGATGTCCTCAAGTGAGTTGTCCTCGCTCATCGAGAGACTGTATGCACTGAAGGGTTTTAGTTGTTTGCATATTCTCCACAATACTGCGCGGTTGCGAGCTCACATCACGGCCGGAAGCGACGGGACGGCAGCTGGTGCAACGGCGACGATAACCTGTCCGACACCGGCGAGGACCAGCACGGCTCCGGCAACGTTCTCCAGGAGGGCACCGCGGCCGACCATTCGGCCTGTGGCCACGTCCAGACCGAGGCCGACTGCGATAGTGATGGCCAGTAACGGTACTGCGACGCTGGCTGCGTAGACGGTGACGACGGCGGCTGCGGCCGGGACGGGGAGCGAAATCGCCTGTACCACGACGGCCAGAAAGATGGGGAGGACACAGCCGGCCGACGCGCCTGCGTACCCGACGCCAAAGAGTGCGAACCCAGGCGTATCCGCACGACGTGCCGGCAGCGGCACGTGCCAGCTGGGGCCGCGTCCAGTCACGACGAGCGCACCGAGGACGACGAGTGCGACGCCGACGGCCGGTTCGACGACCGGGAGCGCCCGGGTGACAGGCCGACCGACGACGATTGCGAGGCCCGCGAGCGTTCCAAGGGCCACGAGAACACCGGTCGCGGCCGCTATCCCACGTGCTGCGATGCCGGCTGCGTGCTGGTCATCGCCCACTGCGCTCGCGTAGTAGCCGACGTAGCCCGGCACCAGCGGGAGCGCACACGGCGAGAGAAAGGTCGCTATGCCAGCCCCGGCGGCGAAGGCAAGATGACCGGCGAGCGGGTCGCTCACGCCTGCCCACCGGCGCGAGCCGATTGAATCTCTTCGACGAGTGTGGCCGTCTCGACCCGGCCGGAGTGCGACCACGTCACGGTCCCATCGGCGTCGATGACGACTGCTGTCGGGACGCTGGTGGCGTCGTATCGGCGGGCGAGTGTGGTGCCGTCGTCGGTGGCGACGGGCCAGGAGCCGTCGTGGTCGGCCCACCACGACGCGACCTCCTCTTTCGAGACACTCAGTCCGACGGGCTCGCTGGTCACCGAGAGAAACTGCACATCGTCGTCGACGCGCTGGTAGGCCTCGCCGACGACAGGCATCTGCGAGGCGCAGATATCGCAGGTCGTCGCGAAGAACTCGACGAACGTCACGCGGTCGGGGGCCGGAACGGTCACCGTTCCCGCGTCGCTGCCGGGAGCGTCGATGGTTTCGACGGTCACCGGTCCCTGTTCGCTCTCGCGCTCTCCCGTCATCGATTCGCCGAGACTGTCACAGCCAGCGGTCGCGGCTGCCGTCGCACTGGCGAGCGTTGCGAGCAACTCACGCCTGCGCACGCGAGTCACCCCAAGCTGTCGACTGTCTCACTGTGTCGCTTACCATGGCTGGAAATGCGGGAGCGGGACTGCCGGGAGCGCGATGCCGAGTGCAGCGAGTCCGTGCTGGAGCGGGATGTAGCCGAGGACGACGAACGCGACACCCAGCGCCCTGTGGAGGTGTTTGCGGCCGCTGACGTCCATGCCGTTGAACACCGTCCCCGTCAGGAAGACGGCCGGAATGGTACCCAGGCCGAGTGCGGCGAGCGCTGCTGCCCCGCCGAGTGCAGACCCCTGAACGAAGGCGTACAGGTACGCCGGATACAGCAGCGGACAGGGGAGGAAGCCGTGGACTGCACCCAGCCCGGCGATGCGGTAGTCCCCGACCCAGGCGTCCACGCGCGGGAGCAGGTGACCGCGTACGACCGCTGCGACGCGTTCGATGCCCGGTATCGGGACCGTTCGGCCGCCGCCACCAGTGGCGTAGCTGGCACCGACAGCAGCGACGACAAGGCCCACGGTGATGCCCGTGACGGCGCGGACCTCCGTCGCGACGAGGGTCACGTCGCGGATGCTGACGAAGACGAGTTCTCCCGCGAGTCCGAAGAGTCCGCCGAGTAGTGTGTAGCTGGCCGTCCGGCCGAGGTTGAACAGCGTGTGCTGGCGAACCTGTCGGAGCGTGAGGAGCCCGTCCCGGCCGGTCTCTCCCATCCGGTCGGCGTATGTCGCGACGAGCGGCCCACACATTCCGATACAGTGTGCACCGCCAAGCAGGCCGACGAGCGCCAGTACTGGAAGCCCGAGCGTCTCCGTCCCGAGCAGTGGATTGGGTGGTGTGCATGTTGCCATCGTCAGGTGGTGGCGTCGACGACCGTCTCCACGTCCGCGAGGACGCGCTTGTGGTCGGGGCTGTCGGTCCGATAGGCCCGTTCGACGACGCCGTCGGGATTCCGGAGGAAGGTCAACGAGAGGTGTCGGAAGTCGTAGCCCGGCAGACGCTCTGACTCTCCTGCACCGATACGGTCGAAGGTGATGCCGAGTTTCTCGTCGACGACCGTTTTGGCCCGCTCCTCACTCTCTGGGCGGAGAAAGCGCCAGTTCCCCGCGTCCATGTCGACGTTCATCTGCTGGCCGTACTGTCGGAGCGTCTCCGCGTCGTCCCGGGCGGGGTCGAACGTAATCGCCAGGAACGTCACGTCCTCATCGATTCCCTTCTCGACGGTTCCCTGCTGGACGCCGGCCAACTGCCCGATGAGACGGACACACTCCACCGGACAGGTCGCAAAGAAGCCAGTCACGACCAGCGTCTCGTCGAGGTCGGCCGTCGAGACTGTCTCTCCGGCCAGCGGGTCGGGAACGGAAAAATCCGGAAACGCCTGACCGTACGCCGGGTAGGGGATGTCGTCGCTATCGTACTGCTGGTCTGCGGGCCTGTCGAGGACGGGCTCGCTTTCTCCATCACTGTCACCGAGGACCGACGTGAGACAACCGGCGCTCGCGACGGCAGTCCCAATGCTGGCGGCAAGATAGGTCCGTCTGTCCATCACCTGATGGTAGTGGACTGACGCAGGTAAGCAATCTGGTGCACGTCTCGAAATACTTCGATAGGTGCACCAGACAACATTTGTGTTTCTCTGACGTACCACCAGGTATGTCCAGTCGAGACGGTCCAGCCCTTGACCGACGAACGCTGCTCGCGCTGCTCGGAACCAGTTCCGCTGCCGCCCTCGCGGGGTGTGGCGGTGACGACGGAAACGGCGGCGGTGATGGAAACGGCGACGAGTCCCCGGACGCTACGCTGACCGACGAGGTCCCCGAAGAGTACGAGACGGCAACCTCACTGAACGGGCAACAGCGCGACCCTGACTCGCTCTCCTCGAAAGACGCCGTGAGTTATCAGGACCAACCAGAGGGAGACCAGCAGTGTTCTGGTTGTGCCTTCTATATCCCGGACAAGAACGGCGACGACATCGGCGCCTGTGCAATCGTCGAGGGGAACATCGAGCCCGACGGCTACTGTGTCAGTTACGTCGAACACGAAGACGGCGGCGACAACGGCGACGGCAGCGACACCGTTCAGGCCGTCGACGTGCCCGAGGACGCGACGTGTGCAGTGTGCGATATGAACGTCGCGAACTTCCCGGAGTGGAACGCGCAGACGGTCCACACCGACGACACGCGGGAGTTCTTCTGTACGTCGGGCTGTGCGACGACCTACTACGCTGCCACCGACGAGTTCGCCGAGACCGACGCCGATATCGCAGGGCTGTGGGTCAGGGACCTCGAGTCGAGAGAACTCATCGACGGGACGAGCGCGTACTACGCGCTGGAGACCGACTCGGACCGCCTCGACGACCCGATGCGCCTGAATCCGGCACCCTTTGCAAACCGTGAGGACGCCGTGGCGTACGTCGACGAAGTGGACAATCTCACAGAAGCGGACATCGTCGAACTGTCTGCGTTTGACCGCGACCTGGCGAGTCAGTACCGCGGACGATTCCTCGAGTAGCCCCTGACAGTCACAGGCCAGCGGAAAACTCCGTCACGGCGAGTCTGCGACCCTCTTCACGAAGAGACAAGTCTTAGTCGGCGAGATTGGCGTCGACCAGTCGGGTGAAGCGGTCGACGAGTCGGTCCGGCAGCGAGGGCGTCACCTCGTCGAGGAGGCGTCTGGTTTCGTCTGGTCGCGTCAGTCGAATGTGGCTCCGGCCGTGTTCGTCGTAGCACTTCTCGGCGACATCCGCGTCGACGAGCGTCGAGACGTGCCAGGAAATCGTACTCCGCGCGACATCGATGTCGTCGGCCAGGTCCGCTGCCGCCGGCTCTGTCTCTTCCAGGGCGTAGACGATGATGCTGCGGACAGTTTCCCGCCGGAGCAGTGCTATCGTCCGTTGCTCCCACGGGTCGTATCCGTCCGGAAAGTAGTGGGTCCGTCCGCGGACCTCGGTTGTGTCTAGCGTCCCCGAATCGAGCAACCGTCGGATGTGGTACTGCGCCTGTCCGGTTGCGATATCGAGGTTCCGGGCGAGTTCGTTGAAATGGACTCCGGGGTGGGACTCGACATGCTGGTGGACTGCACGCCTCACGTCGCTCATATCACTCCTCGCTAGCTCCCTGTCACATAAATAGGCCACACTTGTTCCCGGACAGCGAGAACGAGTCAGACCGACGGCGAGGGGGGACCGCTGCGATAGAGCGCGTAGAGAACGAGTGTCGCCACCGCGAAATCGGAGCCGTGTTCGATGAGGTGGTGAATCGGCATGGGGACAATCCCAAGTGCCGTCCCGAACCCGACGACAGACCGGCAGACGAGCAGCCCGAGCGCGACTGTCAACAGCAGATAGACACTCGTCCCGCGGCGTCGATACCCCGCCACCCCGACCAGAAACAGCGCCGCGGTCCCGAGTGTCGCCAGTCCGAGAACGACGAGCAGTACCGCCGCTTCGGTCCCACTCAACCACTCTCCGACTGCCTGGTACATCGCTCGGTCGCCTCTACACGCTCGGTTGGCGAGTGTGTTACGACTTCGAGCCGCTCGTCGATCCTTTCCCGGGTATTGTAAACTCTAGACAAAACTATTTGCCTCTTCCGTCCGAAGAACAAATATGGAACAAAACGTCGGCGGACTGGACAGAACTGCACGGCTCGTCGCAGGGCCGCTCCTGGCACTCGTCGGCATCGCTGCGCTCGTCGAAGTCCTCCCGCTGGGGACTGTTCCGGGAGCAATTGCGCTCCTGCTCGGGGTCGTCTTCCTCGTCACCGGGCTGTCGCGCACGTGTATCCTGAATCGACTGCTCGGCATCGACACGAGTGGCCGATAGCACTGGGACGTAATGGTTGAACCGCGCGCTGCGGTGACCGCGTTTCTGGAGAACCACCGCGATTCGCTGGTCGAACAGGCACACGACCTGGTAGCTGTTGATACGCAGAATCCGCCGGGCGAGACGGCGTCGCTCGCCGGGAGTCTGGAGACCACGCTGTCGGGGCTGGGTCTCGACACCGAGCGCATCGTCGCCGACCCGGCCAAGCCGAATCTTCTCGCGACCCTCCCCGGTGAATCCGAGCGGACGTTGCTGTACAACGGCCATCTCGATACGGTCCCGTTCGACGAGGAGACGTGGACCCACGACCCGCTCGGCGAGCGTGACGGTGACCGCCTCTACGGCCGCGGCGCGACGGATATGAAAGGCGCTGTCGCTGCCATGGTGCTGGCTGTCCGAGCCTTCGCCGAGACGGAGACGACGCCACCAGTCACACTGCAATTTGCCTTCGTTAGCGACGAGGAGACGAGTGGTGAGGCCGGCCTTCCCACACTTCTCGCCAATCGGGACCTGGCTGCTGACGGCTGTGTCATCGGCGAAACAACCTGTGAACAGGGTCGTCACTCGGTGACCGTCGCCGACCGGGGAAGCATCTGGCTCACGCTCGCTGCCACCGGGACAGCGGCCCACGGCTCGCGGCCGATGCTCGGCGAGAACGCTATCGACCGACTCTACAACGCCGTCGAGCGCATCCGGACCGAGTTTGGGACCGAACGCCTCGACTTGGACGCAGCACTCGACCCCATCGTCGAGGAGTCCGTCGAGTACTACGCGCCGCGCCTCGGTGAATCCGCTGCCAGAGAGCTGTTCGCCTATCCGACGGTCAACCTCGGAACGCTCGAGGGCGGTGAAAGCATCAACTCCGTCCCGCAGTCGGCCCGCGCTCACGTCGATATCCGTCTTGCGCCCGCCGTCGACACTGAGCGTATCCTCGCACGCATCCGTGAGTGTGTCGACGGCTGTACTGGTATCACCATCGAGGAGGTGAGCTGGAGCGTCGGTACCTACGAACCAGTCGATAGTCTGCTGGTCGATGCCGTCGCCGAGACGGCTGAAGAGGTTACCGGCGAACGAATCTACCGGCGGAGCGCGACCGGCGGTGGCGACGCGAAGACACTCCGCAACGCCGGTATCCCGACCGTCGAGTTCGGACTGGGAACCGACACCGCACACGCTGTCGACGAGTACACTACCGTCGAGGCACTCGCCGGCAACGCCGCCGTTTACGCGACACTTCCGTTCGCATTCGCGGGCGACTAGTCACTCACTCCCGGTTGGCGTCGAGACACTCTGCCAGTGGTTCCAGAAGCTCGTCGGAGACGGAGTATGGGTCAGTCTCACGGTTGTGGACCTGTTCTGCGTACTGGTCGAGGCCGCCGCGACGCTCTATCTCGGTTTCGAGGAGCGCATTCGTGTCCTCGCGGAGCAGCGTCCGAATCTCCTCGGCGTAGCGCATCCGGGCCTGTTCTTCGAGCTCACCGCTCGTCGCGAGATAGTCGTGGTGGTCGGCGAGCGCGTCGAGTACGTCCTGAACGCCCTGGCTGTCCGTGGCGACTGCCTCGACGACAGGGGGGACCCACCCGTCTTTCTCGTCGGTCTCAGCTCCTGCCATCTCGTCGGGATGGTCGAACCCGCCAGCGTTCGCGCCGTGGTGGCCCACACGCGATGGCATCCCGCTGTCGCGGTACTCTATCATCTCTTTGAGCTCCATGACAGTCCGGTCTGCACCGTCGAGGTCGGCCTTGTTGACGACGAAGACGTCGCCGATTTCGAGGATGCCGGCTTTGAGCATCTGGACGTCGTCACCGCTGCCCGGCGGGACGAGGACGGCGACAGTGTCTGCCATCTTCACGATGTCAATTTCGTTCTGGCCGGCGCCGACGGTCTCGATGATGATTTTGTCCTTGCCGAAGGCGTCGAGGGCTTTGACAGCGTCTGTCGTGGCCGTCGAGAGGCCGCCCAGCGAGCCGCGGGCGGACATCGAGCGGAAGAACACGTCCATGTCGCCGGTGTTCGAGGCCATCCGGATGCGGTCGCCCAGGACGGCCCCGCCAGTAAATGGTGACGAGGGGTCGATGGCGATGACTCCAACGGTGAGTCCCTGGTCACGATATTCGGCGGCCATCTTGTCGACGAGCGTCGATTTGCCAGCGCCCGGCGAGCCCGTGATACCGATGACATCGGCGTGGCCGGTGTGCTGGTGCAGTTCCGAAACCAGGTCACGGTAGCCCGGCGCTCTGTCTTCGATTTTCGTGATGACGCGTGCCAGTGCGCGGTGCTTGCCGGCGAGGAGGTCGTCGATGAGGTCGGTCGTCATCGCCGTTCGGGGACGTGTTCGCGGACGTACTCTATCATCTCGTCCATCGATGCGCCGGGACCGAACACTTCGGCGACGCCTGCGGCTTTCAGGTCGTCTTCGTCGTCGTCGGGGATGATGCCGCCGACGAGAATGAGTGTGTCCTCGAAGGCGTCGTACTCCTTGAGGCCCTCGACGATTCGCGGGACGAGTGTGTCGTGTGCACCTGAGAGAATCGAGATACCCAGCACGTCGACGTCTTCCTGAACTGTCGCCTGGACGATTTCGTCAGGCGAGCGATGCAGGCCGGAGTAAATGACTTCGAATCCGGCGTCGCGGAACGCACGCGAGATAACGTGGGCTCCCCGGTCGTGCCCGTCCAGTCCCGCCTTGGCGACGAGACATCGAATCGTTCGCTGCTCCTGGTCTGCGCTCATACTCCATACCTACCCCGTTTTCTCGTTTCACTGTTACGGTCACCCAATCCAACCCTGGCTGAGATAGTACAACCAACGTGGACACCACTGGTCGTTCGAATCGGTGACCCGGGACTGTGCTTTTGTCCGTCTGGTCCCTCCGTCGGGGTATGCAACGGTCCCGGCAGTCGGTCCCGCGCGAACGGGGAGCGCAGTCACTCACAGAGAGCGGCGACCACGCTCTCCGGGTCGAGGGACTCTCCAAACGGTTCGGCAGCGGCGACCAACAGGTCGTCGCCGTCGACGATGTTTCCTTTAGCGTCGAAACGGGGTCGGTCGTCGGGCTGCTGGGGCCAAACGGCGCGGGAAAGACGACGACAATCAAGTCCATTCTCGGGATGGTCCTGCCCGACGAGGGGTCGGTCCACGTCGACGGCATCGACATCCTCGCCGAGCCGCGCGAGGCCTACCGCCACGTCGATGCGATGCTCGAAGGGGCGCGAAACGACTACTGGCGACTCACTGTCCGCGAGAATCTCCGATATTTCACCACCATCAAGGGTGTCGACCCGGATTCAATTGCCGACCGCCACGACCGCCTGCTCGAAAAGTTAGACCTCGCTGAAAAGGCCGACGAACCAGTTCGCAGCCTCTCCCGCGGGATGAAGCAGAAAGTCTCACTGGCGAGTGTGCTGGCCAGCGAGGCCGATGTCGTCTTTCTGGACGAACCGACGCTGGGACTGGACGTCGAGAGTTCCCGAACGCTCCGGCGAGAACTCCGTCGAATCGTCGAGGAACGCGACCTGACTGTCGTCGTCAGCAGCCACGACATGGACGTCATCGAGGATATCTGTGACCGGGTCATCATCATGAACGACGGCCGAATCATCGCCGACGACAGCGTCCCGAACCTCCTCTCGGGTGGTGGGACCCGCAGCTATCGAGTCACCAGCCCCGACTTCGACGAGGCGCTGCTCGGGAACGTACGCGAGCGCTTCGACGTGGTCGATGTCCACCGGTTCGACAATCGAACCCGTATCGAGGTGGCGACCGACAGCGACGGCTTCTACGCGCTCGCGGCGTACCTTCGCGACCACGACGTGCGACTGGACGCGGTCAACACTATCGAGGCGGACCTCGAAGACGTGTTCGTCGACCTCACGGGGGGAGAACGGTGACCGAACCGGAGTCAGAGCGAGTCGAACCCGCCACCGAGGCCCGTCCGGCAGGCTACCTGCTGCTGGCGAAGGCAGTACTCTACCGGGAGTGGCTCATCTTCGTTCGCTACCCGGCCAACGCCGTCGGTGGCATCGTCATTTCGCTGTTCTTTTTTGGGGTGTTGTTCTACGGCGGGCGGATGATTGCTGGCCAGGCACTAACCGACTCTCTCGAGGGAATCATCGTCGGCTACTTCCTCTGGACGCTCTCGGTCGGGGCGTACTCTGCGCTCTCGAACGACATCGCGAGCGAGGTGCAGTGGGGAACGCTGGAGCGACACGTGATGACGCCGTTCGGATTCGCACCGGTTGCCTTCCTGAAAGGCATCGCCAAAATCGTCCGGACGTTTCTCACCTCGTCGCTCATCCTCGCGGTGATGCTGGTGGTGACACAGACGCCGCTCCAGTTGCCCGTCGGGACTATCGTGGTCGTCTCGACACTCGCTATCGCGTCGGTTCTCGGACTGGGGTTTGCGGCAGGCGGTGTCGCCGTCCTCTACAAGCAGATCGGCAACTGGCTCAACCTGTTGCAGTTCGGCTTCATTCTGCTCATCTCGGCGCCGGCGTTCGACCTGGGATGGGTCAGACTCCTCCCGCTGGCGCAGGGGAGTGCCCTCCTCCAGCGGGCGATGGTCGACGGGACGCGCCTCTGGGAGTTCCCGCTACTCGACCTCGCTGTTCTCGTCGGGACGGCCGTCGGCTACGTTCTTCTGGGGTACGTCGTCTTCGAGCGGACCACCCGTCGGGCGCGCAAACTGGGCGTTCTCGGCGACTACTGACCGACGAAAATCCAAACCAACTACTCTCTGCAGACCCGACTGAGACGTATGGCAGTCGCCGATAGCGTCCGGTCAGGTCTTCGTGCTCGTCCGCGTGCCATTACCGCCGTCCTCTCAGTCATCGGGTACATACTGGTCGGCGGGGCCCTCTATGGCTTCATCCCGCTCTTTCCGGAACTCTCTCGGGAGACGGTCAATCTCTTCAGCCACATCATCGCTGGCATCAACACGCTGGCACTGACTTCCCTCCTCGTCGGTGTGTACTTCATCAAAACGGACCAGGTTCGCAAACACCGCGCCGCGATGTTGACCGCGTTCTCGCTTATCCTCCTCTTTCTGGTCTTCTACCTCTGGAAGACCGGCGGGGGCTTCGAGAAAGCTATCGTCGCGCCGGAACTGGCGACGCTCGTCTACCTCGCGATGCTCGGCATCCACATCTTCCTCTCGGTCGTCGCCGTTCCAGTCGTGCTCTACGCCGTCATCCTCGGGCTCACGCACACGCCGACGGAACTGCGCGAGACCAGCCACGCCCGCTACGGTCGGATTGCTGTCACGGCGTGGAGCATCAGCCTCGCGCTGGGAATTATCACCTACTTGCTGCTCAACCACGTCTACGCCTGGGAAGTCCGGCACGCGGCACTGCTCTTGCTCGTCGCTGTGCCGTCAGTCCGCCGTCGTGCAGAGAATCTCCGAGAACGGCTCGGGAGCGAGGAGTAGCTACCCGAGCTGTGCGTTGTTGAACCGCCAGAAGCCGACAGCCAGCGGCGCGACGACCCAGAATGCGAGGATGACCAGCATGAACCACCCCTGGATGTAGAACGGGTCGGCGGTTCGACCTGCCGTCCCGACCAGTTCGAGGAACTCGTCGCTCATGAACAGTTTCGTCGAGTTCAGGTACGCACCGGTCGGGCTGATTGAGAAGACGAATTCGAGGAGATTCTGGTAGTTGTCGGGGTCGCGACCGAGTTGTTCAAGGAGGAATCGCAGCATCTCGGTGGGCTGCACAGGAAGGAAGTTCCAGACGAGGTTGAACAGGAAGAAAAAGCCGATGCTGCCACCGATGGCGCGCGACCGCGACCCGGTGGCCGCGGAGATGCCGACGGCGACGCTCACGTACGCCAGCGCGTAGAGGAGCGTCACCGCGATGAACGTCAGGTAATCGCCCCACTCGAAGGTCATGTCGGGGACCAGGACCATCCCGGCGAGCGTGCCGACGACGAAGGAGACGAGGATGCCGGCGACGACGATTGCGGTCCGCGAGATGAGTTTCCCAAAGATGACCGAGGAGCGCTTGACCGGCGCACTCAGCGTGAACTTGATGCTCCCCGATTCTCGTTCGCCGGCCACCGAGAGGTAGGCCGCGACGAGCGCAATCAACGGGATGACGAGCGCGCCACCGAGACCGAGCAGCGACCACACGATAGCGTAGAAGTCCGGGTTCTCGGCGGAACTCTGCCCCCAGAAAAACAGGAGCATGAACAGGGTGTACAGCACGACGGGTCCCCAGACGAGTCTCGCGCGGCGCACGTCGAGGAAGTCCCGCTTGGCGATTGATATCGTACTCATGCCGTCACCTCCGGAGCCTCGTCGCTGGCTTCACTGTCGCGTCTCGTGGTCGCGTCGCTTCCGGTGTACCGTCTGAACACCTCTTCGAGCGACGTATCTTGGGAGAGGATGTCCAACACGTCGGTCTGGCGGTTGACGTGCTCGACTACGTCCACCTTCGCCGCCGGGTCCGTACAGGTGACCGAGACGAGATTCTCGTCGACGGTCACGTCCTGGACCGCTTCGATGGCGTCGAGCCCGAGGTCGTCGGGAACCGCCGTCACTTCCAGGTCGATAGTAGCGATACCGCCCTCGTCGCGCAGCGTCGCCAGGGAGTCCTCGACCATCAACTTCCCCTCACTGAGGATAGCGACGCGGTCACAAACGGCCTCGACTTCGCTGAGGATGTGACTGGAGAAGAAGACTGTCGTCCCCTGCTCGGCTTGCTCCTGGATTATCTCGCGCATCTCCTGCATCCCCGTCGGGTCCAGTCCCGAGGAGGGTTCGTCGAGGATGAGCAGTTCCGGGTCGCCGACGAGCGCCATCCCGAGTGCGAGACGCTGTTGCATCCCCTTCGAGAAGTCGCCGGCTTTGCGGTCGGCGGCCTCGGGGATGCCGACCGTCTCCAGAATCTCCATCGTATCCTCGTCGGCGTCTTTCGTCTCTTTCATCCACTCGACGTGTTCGCGGGCGGTCAGCCGTTCGAACACTTCACATCCCTCGGGCAACACGCCGGTACGCTTGCGAACTTCCATCGACTCCGACTGGACGTCGTAGCCGAGCACTTCTGCGCTCCCCTCGGTTGGGTCGAGGAAGTTCAGGAGGATGTTAATCGTGGTTGACTTTCCGGCACCGTTGGGACCGAGAAAGCCGAACACTTCACCTCGGTCGACTGTGAGGTCGAGGCCATCCAGGGCGACGATGGCCGCTTCCCCAGACCCGAACCGCTTGGTCAGGTCATCAGTCTGGATTGCGGGCATACAGGAACTACCACCGATGTGACAGCACAAAATATTTTTTATATCTTATGGCCGCTACCGGGTCCGGTCTGGCTATTCGGACCTGTCAGTCCGTTCGCGGGAGTGCGCGCGCACCCAGTGCGAAGGCGACGACGGCGAGCACGGCGACGACGAGCAGATACTCGGCGGCACCCAGCCTCGCCGGGCCGTCGAAGGTGGCGAGTACGCCCGGTTGCTGGGCGGCGTCGTAGGTCACTGCGCGCACACCGCGGGCGAAGTACGTCAGCGGCGACAGCTCCGTCGGGAGCCAGTCTGGCAACATATTCGGGTGGACGAACGTCTCGGAGAGAAAGAGCAACGGGAGTGCGATGCCGTTGCTCGCGGCGATGACGCCGTCCTGGGAGTCGGCGTAACTGCCGAGCATCGCGCCAACGCCACAGAACAGCGCGACACCCAGCGCGACGAAGGGGACGAGCAAGACGACGAGGGGCGAGACAGCAATCGTCGCCGCCGTCGCGACGACGAGCAGGCCGAGCAAGAGCAGTCCCGCCGCGCCGATGACGACGACGTTGACGAGTGTCTGTGCGACCAACCACTCCGCGCGGGTCAGGGGCGTCGTGGCCAGTTTCTCGAAGCGGTTGCCGTCGCGATGGCGCGCCACTTCGCTACCCACCCGCGACAGCGGGGTGAAGAGCACGACGACAGCGAGGTAGCCGGGTAGATACCAGCCCGGTGGTTCCGCGAAGAGGCCGCCGCTGGCGGGCTGGGTCTGGATGAGCACGCCGAAGATGACGACAATGATGACCGGGAAGAAAAAGGTAAAGAAGACTGCCGTTCGCCGCCGGAGGAAGGCCCTCCAGGCCGCCCGGAACTCCGCGCCGATGCGTCGGAGTCGGCTCACGAGGAGACCCCCTCGCCGGTGACGAGCGGTTTGTCGCTGCTGTCGAGTGAATCACCGCTCGCGGTGACCGCCTGTCCCGTCAGTTCGAGGTACACGTCTTCGAGGTCCGGGTCGGTCCACGTCAGCGACTCGTAGGTGACTCCAGCAGCCGAGAGTGTTTCGACGACCCCCCCGATGGCCTCCGGTGGGACGTTCTTGACCGTGAGGCCGTGGCTGGTCACTTCTGCCGGATAGTCGAGACGCTCGGCGATGCCGTCCCCGATGTCGCCCTCGATGCGGAGCAGACTCTCACCACCGTGGGTGTCGACGAGCGCCGCCGGAGAGTCGACGGCGACGAGTCGGCCATCGGCGAGCAGTCCGACGCGGTCGGCCAGGCGCTCGGCTTCCTCCATGTAGTGTGTCGTGAGAAAGATGGTCGTCCCCTCGTCAGCCAACTCCTCCAGCAGTCGCCAGAGTGCACGGCGACCGGCGGGGTCGATGCCGGTCGTCGGTTCGTCCAGAACGAGGAGGTCAGGGTCGTTGACCAGTGCCGTTGCCACGCAAATTCGGCGCTGCTGGCCGCCCGAGAGATTCTCGTAGTGGGTATCCGTGTCCTCGTCCATCCCCACGTCGGCGAGAACGCTCTCGGCGTCGCGGGACTCGTCGTAGAGGCCGCCGTAGTACTCGACGAGTTCGCGAGCGGTCAACCGCTCGGCAGGCGTGAAATCCTGCGGAAGCAGGCCGATGCGCTCTCGGTCGACGTCTCTGGGGGGGCGGCCGAACACTGCGACGGACCCCTCGGCGTCGGTCGTTCCGGTGAGCGCGCGGACGAGTGTCGTCTTCCCCGCCCCGTTGGGGCCGACGAGCGCGAACACCTCCCCCGTTCCGACGGTGAGGCTAACGCCATCGAGTGCGACCGTCTCGCCGTACCGGCGATACACGTCTTCGGCGACGAGCGCGTCCATACTCGGCAGTTGGCCGCCGACAAGAAATGGGGTTCGATTACTCGCTCGCGCCGAGAGTTGCCGGCACGACGGTCAGCGCTGCGCTACCGACGATGAATCCGACGGCGAGTGTCACGACTGCCATCACCTCACCGTTGGCCACGAACAACGCCGTCACGGCAGCCATCCAGACAGCGAACGCGAGCATCATCACGACGATGAACTGCCGGTAGAGCGCCATTCCCCGAAACTCCTGCCACGTCAGGACCGACCGATGCATATCTCTCGGTACGGGCCGGATGCCCATCAACGCTCTCCCAAACGCATAACCGGCAGCCACGCGACTCGTCGCTCGATGGCGACCTCGACTGCGATCGTTCGGTCGACGCTCGAATCGTTCACCGACGGTGTTCTCGCTACCTTGCCGGAACTCCTCTCCGGATTGCTGTTTCTGTTCCTCGCCTACCTGGGTATCACGTTCGTCCGGCGATTGCTCCGGGCATCGCTGTCGCGGGCGTATCCCAGCGAGCAGCAACTCATCGTCGACTTTGTGGTCATCGTCGTGACTCTCTTTCTCTGGTTCGGTGCTGCGCTTCTCTTTCTCGATGTCGTCGGTATGGGCGAGATTGCCGCGAGTCTCGGCACCGCTGCTGGGTTCATCGCACTGGGCGTCTCCTACGCGCTCTCGGAGATGATAGAAGACACCGTGGCCGGCATCTACCTGCTCAAAGACCCTGATTTCAACCCCGGCGACCGGGTCAACGCCGCGAGCATCACCGGGACTGTCACGGCAATCGGACTCCGCAAGAGCCGATTCGAACTCGACGACGGCGACGTGGTTGTGGTCGCAAACCGGGACGTGGAGTCGAAGTGGACGAAGACGACCGACGACGCAGCTACGGCGTAGTATTCCTGGTCAGTACTGGCTTCGTCCGCTGGGTCGTCACGCCTCCTCGATCAGTGTCAGGTAGTGGCCGTCGGGGTCGCGCAGTCGAACCCCGTCGTCGACTGCGCGAACCGAGAGTGCATCATTGCCGACGCGTTCTGCCGTCGCCTCGGGGTCGTCGACACCGATACCGAAATCGACGTGTACGCCACCGCGTGCGTCGGCAAGACCGAGGTGTGGCTCCCAGAGTTCGATGTCGAACCCACCGGCAGTCATCCGGACGCGCTTGCGGTCGTCACCCCAGTCGACCGGTTCGAACCCGATTGTTTCGTAGAATGCCTCAGCCCGCTCTAAAACCTCGACTTCCAGCACAATTTCGAACAGGCCCGAGACGCCGGGTCCTGCTCCGTCTGACTCACCGAGTTCGACGCAGTTGCCGTCCGTATCGTAGAAGTACAGCGAACGGGCGTCGCCGAAGGTGTGCTCGACGAGGTCGAACCGCTGGTTCAGTCGGTCGTACCAGCTGTCGTACTCCGCTGCTGGAATCGACAGCGCGTAGTGGGTGTGGAGGCCGCCGCGGGGGACGCCGCTCGGCGCGCGGAGAATCAGGTCCGTTTCGCCGACCTCCAGCGCGACTTCGTCGTCGTATCGCTCGCGCACATCGAGGTCGAGAAACGCCTCGTAGAACGACTGTGCGCGGTCGAGATACTTCACCTCCAGCGCGAGCCACCGCGGGTCTGTGAGCATGTGTGACCGTTCGGTTCGCCCGCACAAATATCGTAGAGTTTGAAACGGTGTACGCATCGACCGAGAGGCGATACTCGGTCGAGTGTGCACTGATTTTCAAACTCTACTATAGACTGGTCTCCCGCCGTTGCGCCTACGCAGTTTGGCGGTCTTTTTTTGCGTGGTCGAGTTCATAGTGTAGGTATGCCAATGAAAGGCTCCGGCCTGGCGACGGAGTGGAAAGAGATAGACCGGTTCGGCGACGAGGAGTCGGGCGGCGTCGGCTGGATTGCCTACCCCGACGAGCGGATGCAGCGGGCTAGCCACGCTATCGCCGTTGACGGCGATGTGTACGTCATCGACCCGGTCGACGCCGAAGGTATCGACGACCTCTTTGCGGAGTTCGGTGAGGTCGCAGGCGTTGTCATCCTGCTCGACCGGCACAAGCGTGATGCCGCCGCAATCGCGACTCGTCACGATGTCCCTGTCTACGTCCCTCACTTTATGGCCGACATCAGCGACGACATCGCGGCCCCAGTCGACCCGTTCCACCGTGAACTGGCCGACACTGGGTACGCCGCGCATCCGATTCTCAACAACGTCGCCTGGAGCGAAGCCGCACTCTACAGTAAAGACACGGGCGTTCTCGTGGTCCCGGAATCGGTCGGGACCGCGGAGTACTTCCTGACTGGGCGGGAGCGACTGGGGGTCCATCCGGCGCTCCGACTTGTTCCGCCGAAGAAACTCGGGCGACTTGCCCCTGACCGGGTGCTAGTCGGCCACGGCGAGGGCATCCACAACGAAGCCAGAGCGGCGCTTCGAGACGCTATCTCCGGCTCTCGGAGTCGGACGCCGAGTCTCTATTTCAACATCTTCAAGCGCTCGTTGCCGGTGTGACCGGCCATCCCCGACCGTGGTGATAAGTGGCCAGGTAGCGTAGACCGAGGCGTGCTGTACGCGACACAGGGTCTGGTCCAGACGTTGCTTCGACTCGCCAGCGAGCGCGACCCGGACGAAGCGACAATCTCGCTGGCAGTCACGCCGGCTGGAGAGATACCCGATGCAGACCTGGACCCGGAGACGCCGGTGTTTACACATTTTTACCTGCCCAGCGCCGGGAGTTCCGTCAACGCCGTCTTCGGTGTCGACCTCGGGACGCCCCCTGGGCAGACACAGGGCCGCTTCGTCTCGCACCCGCAGGGTGACTTACGGCTCTCCCAGCGGGACGACTTCCACGAAGTTATTTTCATCGCAGTGCCGCCGTGGACTCAGGACTCTATTGCAGCGTTCGACCGGACGGGCCACGAGCAGGAGCTAACCATTCTCGATGTGGAACCGCCCGAAGAGCAGACGCCCTGACACCGACGCGTTCAGTCGAGATAGCCGAGGTCTTTGAGCTGGTCTGCGATTTCGTCGAACTCCGCTTCGGTCAGTTCCCCTTCTTGCTGGTGTTTGATGACGATACTCCGGAGGAGAAAACGGACCAGGTCGCTGGTGCTGGAGAAACTGGTTCCTTCGATAGTCTCTTCGACGCGGTCACCGAGGTCTTTCGGTATCGAGACGGTGGTGTACTCGGTCATGCCCGGGGAAACGGCAGCGGTGGGGATATGCGTTGTGTCACCCAGCGCAGTCGCTCTGGATGAGCAAAACAGAACGCAACGCCTCGATCACTCGTCGGCCGCTGCCCACTTGTCCGCGAACATCGACGGACAGGGGTCGGTGTTGTGCGGGTCGAACGTCTGTGGTGCGTCCCGTGTGGTGAACTGTGTTGTCGCGGTACGCGTCTGTGCTATTTCCGTGGTCGGTGTTTGGATACTCATGGGTTTGGTGTGGGGCGAGATATATTCGGAAGACGACACTGCCGGGGAGTCAGAGTGAACAGCGTACCGCGCGTACTACGACCATCGTAACTCTACATCTATAGCCAACCATAATAAATGTTCATGATGGTGGTCGGGTGGTGAGAACGTGTGTCGGCGTGGAGATATCCGCCGCTGTAATCAAGTGACACAGTTGCGAAGCGCCAGTATGGGCCTTCTCGACCACAGAACGGCCGCGGATGACTGGTTCACGCACGTCTCGGCGTTCTACGACCCTATCGTCGCCGAGACGTTCTGGCCCACGACGCTCCAGCGCCGACTGCTCGACAGATTGTCTCTCTCAGCAGATGACGACGTTCTCGACGTGGGGTGTGGAACGGGGCAGACGAGTTCGTTCGTCGCCGAGCGTGCCGATACGGTCGCTGGTGTCGACCGTAGCGCACCGCAACTGTCTCGTGCCAGACGAAAGCACACGGAAGCCCACGTTCTCCGTGCTGACGCCGAACACCTGCCGTTCTCCGACGACACGTTCGACACGGTGGTCTCTGTCGGCGCTGTCATCTACTTTCCCGACCCCGTCGCGGCCCTCGCCGAAGCGCGGCGGGTGACACGTCCCGGCGGGTCCATTCTCGTCGCGGGATTCAACCGTCCGGAATTTCCGTCGGTGGTTCCGACGCAGAACTGGGCGACAGTCGTCAATGAAGCACTGTTTCACACGTGGACCGAAGCAGAGTCTCACGAACAGTTCGCCGCCGCTGGCTGGGACGACATCGAAAGCGTCGTCACCGGCCCGTCGTGGCACCCACGACTCTCCCGGGCCGTTACGGCGACGACCAGATGAGTAACTCCCGCAGGGACTCACTCACTGACCACTAATTGCTCGGGGTAGTCGGTGAGGTTCTCGTAGCCGTCCTCCGTGACGACGACGAAGTCCTCGATGCGTACGCCTCCGACTTCGGGGTCGTACAGGCCCGGTTCGATAGTGATGACGTGGCCCGGTTGGAGTTCCTCGCCGCCGGGGCTGACGCGGGGGAGTTCGTGGACATCGAGTCCGACGCCGTGTCCAGTGCTGTGGATGAAGCCGGTTTCGGTGCGTTCGTCGCTCCGGAGTGTCGGCAGGCCGGCGTCTTCGTACACGTCACAGACCGCGTCGTGAACCGCCTCACCAGTCGCGCCCGGTTCGACGGCGGCGAGTGCTGCTTCCTTGGCTTGCTGGGTGAGGTCGTACCATTCTCGAACTGTGTCGTCCGGTTCACCGCGGCAGAACGTGCGGGTCATGTCGGCGTGGTACTTCGACGATTTGTCCCGCGGGAAGATGTCGACGATTATCGGCTCGTCGGCGAGGAGTGGACCGCTCCCCCGGTCGTGAGGGTCAGCCGCCTCGCGTCCGCACGCGACGATGGTTTCGTCCAGCGCGCAGCCGTGTCGGAGCAGCGCCACCTCGATGACCTCCTTGACGCGCTCGCTCGTCAGTACGTCGCCGTCGTAGCGGAGACGCCCCTCCTCGTCCACGTCGGCCGACGAGACGAGGTGTTCGGCTCGCTCCATCGCGGCCTCGTTGGCCCGCTGTGCGGTCCGGATGTGGTCGACTTCTGCCTCGGTTTTCGTGGCACGAATCTCGGTAATCGTGCCGTCTTCGTCGGGGACGACTTCGATACCCTGCTCACGAAGGCCGTCGGCAGTTCGAAGCGGGAACCGTGGCGGGACCGCGACACTCTCGACGCCGTGGGCCGACAGAAACGCGGCGTGGACGCGGTCGACGGCCTCGCGCTGTCCGGACTCCTCGATTTTTTCCTGGTGGTCGAAGTCGACGTATCGCTGAACGGTCGTCGCCGCGCTCTCTTCGACGGCACGCCCGTATTCGAGACTGCGCGCAAAGAGCAGTCGAATCTCGCCGTCGTACAGCGTCAGAAAGGGGTCGGGCGCGTCGAACCCCGAGAGGTAGTACTGGTCCGAATCGTCAGAGGCAGCGTCGATGAGATAGCCGTCGACGCCCTGCTCGTCGAGCGCTGCGTCGAGTGTCGAGAGGTCACGGTTCATACCCG
>JAZKTK010000027.1:0-28159 GCA_036625595.1 Haloarculaceae archaeon
AGGACCTGAGCCTTCCAAGCTCATGGCCCGGGTTCAAATCCCGGCCGGCGCATTCTCCGAGGAACGAATGTGACGAGTGGAATCGCCGCCCGACCCTCGCAAACGCGTTGCGTTTGCTCGGTCCCGGGCGGCGATTTTTCATATAAATAATCATTCTCAGATGTGATTCTGTCACCGGGAGTATTTTGATGGCACACCTGACAATTGGATTTGAGAAATGAACTGGGACGACGGGACAATTCGAGTTCTCCACGTCGAGGACGAGCCGGCGTTCGCAGAACTGACAACAGAAATGCTCGAGCAGGAGAACGAGCACTTCGCCGTCGAAACCGTGCGGAACGCGAGTGACGGACTCGACCGCCTCACCGAGGCGGAGGTCGACTGTATCGTAAGCGACTATCAGATGCCTGGAAAAGACGGCATCGAGTTTCTCGAGACACTCCGCGAGAAGAACGAGGATCTACCGTTCATCTTGTTTACCGGAGAGGGGAGTGAGAGAGTTGCCAGCAAGGCGATTTCAGCGGGTGCGACAGACTATCTCCAGAAAGGGGGCGGCACAGAGAAATTCGAGTTACTCGCCCATCGAATACAGAATGCAGTCACACGCACCCGGGCGGAACGCGAGCAGCAACGCCGTCTCGACGCCATCGAAACCGCACAGGAGGGCATCAGTATTCTCGATGCAGAGGGTCGGTACACCTACGTGAACGAAGGTTATGCTGACATCTTCGGATACGAACCGGACGAGATGCTCGGCAAACCGAAGGATATCACGTATCGAGACGAGACGACGTTCACCGCGGACGTGCGACCGGTGCTCCGCGAACAGGAGCATATCGAAGAAGAAACGACGGGAAAGCGAGCCGACGGCAGTCCCGTTCCGATCAGGTATTCGCTTGCAACGACAGCCACTGACGAATTCGTCTGTACTATCCGCGACCTCTCCGAGTACAAAGCCCACAAGCGAGAACGTGACGAGACAACCACGGTGTTGCAAACGGTCGTAGAGAATCTACCGGTGGGCGTGCTCGTCGAGGACGCTGACCGGAATGTTCGCGTCTCGAATGACGTTCTGTGTGAGATGTTAGAAATCCCCGCTTCTGGGGAGGAACTACTCGGGCGTGACTGCGCCAGGGCGGCCGAAGAGGTGAAGGAACGCTTCGAAAATCCCGATGCATTCACGTCCACAATCGACGACCGAATCGAAAACAGAGAGCCAGTCTACAACGAGGAATTGGAGTTAGCGGACGGCCGAACGCTCGAACGGGACTACATCCCCTACACTCTCCCAAACGGCCCCGCAAACATGTGGCTCTACCGCGATGTCACTGATCGGAAAGCCCGCGAACGAGAGTTACAGCGCAACGATCGCCGCTTCGAAGCCGTGTTCGAGAGCCCGGATTCGTTCCTTGCCGTCCTCGACCCGGGCGGTCGAGTGCAGCGAGTCAACGAGACTGCACTGGAGTTCGCAGAAACCGATCTTGAAGTGGTAAAAGGAAAACCGTTCTGGCGGACTCCATGGTGGAACCACTCGGAGTCACTTCAACAGGACCTCCAGAACTGGGTCAACCAGGCAGCCAGCGGTGACCACGTCAGATTCGAGACCTCTCACTACGCACCGGACGGCGAGAAGGTCATTGCTGACGGCGTGATTCGTCCGGTGACTGACGACGACGGAGAGGTGGTCTCACTCGTTGCGGAGGCCCGGGATATCACGGAACGCAAGCAGCGCAAACAGGCGCTGGAGCGACAGAACGAACGCCTCGACAAATTCACCAGCGTCGTCTCACACGACCTTCGTAATCCCATGAACGTTGCCAAATCTCGGCTGGAGCTTGCTGCCGAGGAGTGTGAGAACGACCATCTCGAGCACGTGTCGGACGCACTGGACCGGATGGAAACACTCACCGAGGACCTGCTAACGTTTGCACGCGAGGGAAAGGAAGTCCAGAATACCGAACCAGTCTCGCTCGCCCAGGCAGTAACCGACTGCTGGCAGAACGTCGAGACCGGAGACGTTGTCCTAACTGTCGAGACGGAGCAGACAATTCGCGCAGATCAGGGGCGACTACGGCAACTCCTGGCGAATCTGCTCCGGAATGCGGTCGACCACGGTGGCAACGACGTGACTGTCAGAGTCGACGAACTAGAAGACGGATTCTACGTCGCAGACGACGGACGGGGGATTCCAGAGAGTGAGCGCGAAGACGTGTTCGAGGCCGGCTACTCCACGGCAGACGACGGCACCGGTTTCGGGCTAAACATCGTCCAGGAGATTGCGACCGCCCACGGATGGAACAGTCGGATTACGGAGAGTACGGACGGCGGTGCTCGATTCGAGTTCACCGGCGTCGAGTTCGCCGAAGAGAACTGACAGTCGAGTGCCTAACCGGCAGTTCCGTGGAAAGACGTAGAATCAGCAGCCAAGCCCAGAAGAGTGGCGTGGACTTACTTGATGAGTCCGAGATCTTCGAGCATCCCGAGGTTGTCGAAGACGAGACTGAACTCGACGACTTCCTCGTCGTCGAAACGAGCGATACCGATACCTTTCGCGCGGACGTGCTGGTCCGTCGGAGGAATCGTTTCGAAGGTGCCAGCGTGAGTCCCCTCGATTTCGTAGCGGAGTGTGACGAGATTCTCGTCTTCGTCGTCGGCGAACACGTCGAGAATAGTTGCCTCGAGGTCGGGGAACGCGCGCAGAAACATGCGGACGTCGTCTTTCAGGTCCTGTCGGCTACCCAGTTCGTTCGAAGACCGGTAGTAATCGAGCGTCTCACTGTGGTACTCGTCGATTGCTGTAACCTCGCCGTCGTTGAGAACTTCGTACAGCGACGTCGCGAGTTTCTTTGCCTTCTCGGATGGATTACCGTCTCCCCAGGGACTGACACCGGTTTCTGTCACGTCCTCCAAGCCCATACTGTGGTCTATGATGGAGATGGTGGGTGGGTACTTTAAATCCTGTTACAATTGACTGGAGGGGAGTGCATCTGCTCGACTCTGGGTGTTAGTCACCGAGTACGCCGAGCTGTTCGAGCATTCCAAGGTTGTCGTAGACGATTCGGTATTCCGAAATCGTGTTACACGCCACGTGGACGATCGCAGCACCTTTCGCCGTCATCTCCTGGCCCGTCGGTGGAATGCCCTCGAACTCACCCTCGTGAGTCCCAGACAGGGTGTACATGAGCGATACTTTATCACCTTGCGACATTATTCGCGAGATGTCCGCACTGAGGTCTGGAAACGCGGCGTGGAACATTTCGATATCTTCGCGGAGTTCACGACGGCCGGCCAGTTCGCCAGAAGAGCGGTGGTAGTCCAGATTCTCGGAAAAATACTCTTCGACGGCGTCCACGCGTCCGTCATCCATCGTTTTCGCGAACCCAGCTGCGACGAACTCCTCGACACCCGACCCCACGTGGTTCGTACCCATACTATCGTATACGAACCCTATCGACCGAAATAAAACCTGTGGCAAGGTGTGATAAATCAGCCGGTTAATCTATATTTAATCTAGTCGAACGGTTCGTACCTCTGGTCGAGGCACAGCAAGATAGTATGAATACGGACAGGAGAGTTCACCATTTCGTTACTGAAAGGGAGCAGTTTCGCATTCTGCAGATTATTCTCGACCACGCCGAGCAACTACCGACACAGGACGAAATCGTGCAGTTTTGTCCCGATGTGGCTGTGGCGGTCGTTGGAGAGCGACTTGGGCGGAACTCGCGTTCACATCCAGTTCCCACACACCGAACCACCGGCACTGACACTGCGTATGTGACTCACCGCTCGATATCTTCCCAGGTGTCAGAGGTAATATACGCGTCCGGTCGGTCCGGATTGTGGAGACGATTGCCGTCCCGTTCGGCGTCTCCGCCGTCAGTACTGGGAAGACCCCGCCGAACTGACGATGTTTCGGCCGAGTCAGCATCGCGTTCCGTGGTCGACCGTGGCTCCAACCGTCGCTGTCCGCCAACGCGAATCTCACCCTGCTTGTCGTCCGGCGAGCGCTCTGGCGTCGGTGAGTCGCTGTCGGCGCCGTGGAATCGCTGGCGGAGATTCCGAAGTCCTCGACCGACAGACTGGAGACACGACTTGACACGCGCTCGCACACCCTGACGCCTGTTCCAGGCTAACTCTCTGTCCTCCTGGTCCCCCTCTCCGTCCCTCTCTACGGGTGTGATACTCATACACACAGTATAGTCCGAGTTCACTAAACCGTTGTGACCGGGGGAACAACTTTCAGCTATCCGGCCGTTTCGGTTGATGTGCCGACCGACCTAGACGACCAAGCGGTTCAGATTCTGACGCCCGACGGCACGGTCCGGTCCGACGCGACGGTCCCGGACATCGCCGACGAGACGCTCGTCGAGATGTACGAGGGGATGGTGTTCGCGCGCGAACTCGACCACCGCGCGACGACGATGCATCGGCAGGGTCGTATGGGAACGTACCCGCCGCTCGCCGGTCAGGAAGCAGCCCAGATTGCGTCGACGCTCGCGCTGGCTGACGACGACTGGATTTCCTACCAGTACCGCGAACACGGGACCGCAATCGCCCGCGGAATCTCTCACGAGTATCTCCTGTACTGGATGGGTCACGAAGCGGGAAACGAGTGGCTCCCCGACCGAAACATCTTCCCGGTAAACATCTCAATCGGGAGCCAACTTCCCCACGCCACCGGGATGGCGTGGGCAGCGAAACTCAGCGGCGACGACACTGCCGTGGTCTGTCACTTCGGTGACGGCGCGACATCGGAAGGGGATTTTCACGAAGCGCTCAACTTCGCCGGCGTCTTCGACGTGCCGACAATCTTCTTCTGTAACAACAACCAGTACGCCATCTCGATACCCCGCGACCGCCAGACAGCGGCGGCGACTATCGCACAGAAGGCTGGCGCGTACGGAATGAAAGGTGTACAGGTCGACGGGATGGACCCACTGGCGGTGTATCAGGTCACCAGAGAGGCCGTCGAGCGAGCGAAGAACCCGCCAGACGAACCGGACCACGACAGCGGGAGCGCGCGCCGTCCGACGCTCGTCGAAGCCGTGATGTATCGGCTTGGTGCACACACGACTGTCGACGACCCATCGAACTACCGCGACGACGAGGAAGTCGAGCGGTGGCGAGAGCGAGACCCCATTCCGCGCATGGAGACGTTCCTTCGGGACCGCGACCTGCTGGACGAGGAGCGTATCGAGGCGATTCAGGAGGAGGTCGAAGACGAAATCGCGACGCTGGTCGAGCAGGCAGAATCCTACCAGGCAGACCCCGGCGACATGTTCGAATACACGTACGCAGAACCGACGCCGCGCATCCGTGGACAGCGGGAGGCCTTTCGGGAAGCCAGGGAGCGACACGCCGACGAACGGTTCTTGCAGGACGAGGGTGAGTGAATGAGCGCGCGACAGCCGTACGACCACGTTCGGGTCGATGCGGACGGCCCGGTTCCTGCCGGTATCTACCGCGTCGTCGGAACCGGTGAAGAGATTGCCCTCCTCCGGGTCGGAACCAGCGATGGACAGCGCGTGACGACTGGCGAGGTAGTACACGTCGAGCGGGCGAGCGTCGAGGAGTTCGAGACGGCAGAAAATCCCGACAGCGGACTCTCGCTCGGAGACGTAATCGCGCCCGTCAAAGCGTTCGCAGAGGCGGTACGGTACTGGCTTCCGTTCTAGAGTTCGATTCGTTCGACGATTCGGTCGCCGGGTTCGTTGGTGTTGAGCGCGACGATGCGGACGAGATCTTCGAGACCCGACCCGCTGAGTTTCGCTTTCAGGAGATTATCGACCTGGTAGACGCCGGCAGCGTTGTTCATCTCGATTTCGACCTGGACGGGAACGCCGTCACCGGGTTCGAGTATGACCGCCTCGATTGCCTGACTAGAGACGGTATTGATACCGCGACCCCCGCGTTCGTAGGGAATCCGGGAACGTCCCCGTTCCATATCCAGTGCATCTGCGACGCGGACGACGCCCGCTTCCAGGGTGAGGGGGTCCTCTTCGGTGTGGTGACAGAGGATTGCGTGGAGTACCTCTCCCTTCACGCGGACGGTGTCAGCGGTGCCGTAGAACTCCGGCAAGATGCGGTCGAGTACGTCCGCAGCGAGCGGTATCGAGTAGTAGGGATGGTCGTCGCGGTGGACGACGTGACCGATGTCGTGGAGGATAGCCGCGAGTCCGATGATGACTGCTTCGTCGGCTTCGTCTAACCCCTGGTCCGCTGCACCGTTGAATTCCACATCGGCAGCTTTCAGGAGGTCGTAGAGACACAGCGCTCGATTGCGGACGATACTGATGTGTTTGGTGCCGTGGTCGTTGTACTTCTTGCGCGTGACTGGGTTGACGTTCTGGGCTTCCAGATACGCCGTAATCGTCTCGTCGTCATCGACGAAGGCCAGCACGCTGTTGAGCCGTTCGTCGGGAAAGGCGTGGTCATCGTCGGGGTCGTACACCCGACCGCCACTGGGGTCGCTCCAGTCGGTGGAATCGACATTCTCGGTCATACGTACTACCGACGGCCTGGTCGGTGAAAAGGACTACCGCCTCAGGCGGCGTCTTCGGTCGCGGCCTCGACTTCGTCGTACTCCGGTTCGACGCCGGGGTCGTCGCTGACCCACGCGTACGTGACGGTGCCGTCGGTGTCGACGACGAAGACGGAGCGCTTTGCGACGCCGTTGACACCGAGGCTGTCGAAGTCCATCGAGATGTCGTAGGCGTCGATAATCTGTTTGTCCGAATCGCTGATGAGGTCGAACTCCAGACCGAGTTGCTCGCGGAACTCGTTCAGTGCAAACGGAGAGTCGACGCTGACGCCGTAGACCGTCGCGTCGATTTCCTCGAAGTTCGCCAGACGGTCCTGGAACTCGTTCATCTCGTGGCTGCAGACGCTCGTGAACGCGCCGGGGAAAAACGCGAGCACGGTTGGACCGTCGTCGAGCTCCTCCGAGAGAGTGAATTCGCCGATGTCGCCGTTTGCAAGCGGTGCAGTAAAGTCAGGTGCAGCGTCGCCTTCGGATACCATGGGCCCCTGTTCGAGTGCCCCAATCAAGATGCTTGCGACTCTCGATGGTGACTGACAGGCTGGCGCTACTCGCTTGCGAGTCACCCATCCACGCCAGACTGGTCGCCCTCTCAGAGCGAATGTGGATATGACAATTGAAGTATCGTTCCGCCACCGGCTACTCACAAATACGTTCACGATGAGTACCGATTGCTCATGATAGTCTCTCAGATTACTGAGAGGTGCGTTATATTAGAACCAATTTTGTCACATATGAGAGTAGAAAGGTTGTGCTATCGACCCTCGTTGCAAACGCGTTTCGGGCACTGGTCGGTCCAAAAAGACTATAATCGGCAGTTGGCAAGAAGAGGATAGCAATGGTAGAAACAATGGTTCCCCTGTTCGGACCAGTGCCGGGGGGCATGGAAATGGTCGTCATCCTGCTAATCGCAGTGTTGCTGTTCGGTGCAAACAAGATTCCCAAGCTCGCGCGGTCGACCGGCGAGGCGATGGGCGAGTTCAAGAAAGGCCGACAGGAAGTCGAGCAGGAACTCGAAGAACTGCAGGAGGGCGACTACGAGGGGTCGAGCGAGGAAACTACGGCAGAGAGTACGGGCGACGACGAGGACATCGAGTACATGGACACCGACTCCATCGACTCGGAATCCACCGAAAAGTAACGGCTGATTTCGGTGAGGAAGTGATTCCCGCCCGGCAGCGGCTGAATTGTCATCGTTGATAGCGATGACCGAACTGTTATATTCTCCCCGCATTCAGTCGGAAACACCACCGCGTACAGCGGACAGGGGATACATGCCACTACTCGTAGACGTACGCCAGTTGGCCGTCATCAACGAACTCATCAAAGACGGAGCCAGCAACGTCGCATCGTCGTTCGGGACACTGGCTGGTGTCGAGACGACAATCGACATCCAGTCGCTCGCGTTCGTCGACCCGGACGACCTCTCCGACGAAATCGGAGCCGAGGAGGTGTACGCCGCGACTATCGACCTGACCGAGCCCCCCTACGGCTCGTTCATGTTGACCTTCTCCGACGATACGGCAGCGGCCGTCGCCGAACTCGTCGCGGGCGAACCCGTCGACGGTGAGCTGACCTCGATGCAAGAGAGCGCGCTCCAGGAGATGTGTAACATCTGTACATCGGGATTCATCGACGGCTTCGCCAACACGCTGGATACGACCATCAACATGGGGACGCCGACGCTGGAACACACAGACGGGCAGGCAATCGTCGACGAACAGCTCTCACACGTCCGCAACGAGAGTATCGCTATCGTCCTCGATTCGACGGTCTGTGTCCCAGAACGTAACAAGCAACTGGAACTGCACGTCTACCTCGTTCCGGCACCTGGCGCGTTCGTGAACCTCCTCGACAACATCGATCTGGACGCGTTCGAGAGCGATTCCGCCGGTGAGATTCCGAGCTAACGCACCGGCAACCCCGTCTCTGGGTGGTGTTTTCGGTTGCGATAGTCGAAAACACTAACCCACTCTGCCCGATACCACGGAGCAATGCCCATACTCGTCGACATTCGGAAGCTCACAATTATTGGGAAACTCATCCAGCACGGGGCGAAAAACGTCGCCTCGTCGCTGTCGACGATGGCCGGCATCGAAGCCGATGTCCAGATAAAGAGCCTCTCCTTCGTCCAACCGAGCGATATCTCGACGGAGATGGGAGACGGCGAGATGTACCACGCCAGTATTCGACTGACCGAACCGCCCTACGGCGTCTTCGTGATGACGTTCGACGACCAGACGGCGGCGACCATCGCCGAGGAGATGACCGGCCAGCCAGTCGACGGAGACCTGAACCAGATGCACCAGAGTGCGCTGCAGGAAATCTGCAACATCCTCACCTCGGGCTTCATCGACGGTATCGCGAACACGCTCGAGACGACCATCGACATGCAGACGCCGAAACTGGAACGGAACCACACCGACGCGATAGCTGAGGACACCATCTCGCACATCCAGATGGACTCGCTCTCTATCGTTCTCGACTCGCTGGTCGACCTCGCAGAAGAGGACACCGAATTCAAACTTCACATCTTCCTGATTCCCGACCCGGGGTCGTTTGTCAACATCATCGACAAGCTCGACATCGAAGAGATACGCGAGAAAGACAGTCTCTCTGACGTGTACGGCGGAGAAGGCGCATTTTGAAGGTGCTCGCGCCGAAGCCTCGCGTATGTCGCTCGTGAACGCAGGCGTCTACGTCGTCCACTTGCTCGTCGCAGCACTGTGGACCGGAAGTGTACTGTTCGTCGCATACGCCGTTCTCCCGCTCGGGAAAACGGGGAGCCTGAACGCAGCCCCACTCGGCGCGCTCGCCGGAAAGCTCACGACCGTTTCCCGGGCCAGTGCGCTCGTGCTCTTTTTAACCGGCGGGCACATGGCCGCCTACGCCTACACCGTCGAGTCGCTGACCGGGAGCCCGCGGGGCCATCTCGTCCTCGGAATGCTCGTCCTCTGGTTCGTGCTGGCCGGACTCGTGGAAGTCGGAGCGAGTAAAATCACGGATGGGACCGACCAGGACAAAGTCCGCGAGCCAGCGCGCAATGCCAGTCCTTTCTTCCAGGCGGGTGCCGTCGTAGCCCTCCTCCTGCTCGTCGACGCGGGATTGCTCGTCGTCAGCGGGATGGGCATCTTCGTCCTATAGGTCGGCGTGGACGTGGTCAGCCGCTTTTAGCGCAAGTGCCCCAATCGTCAGCGTCGGGTTCATCGCTCCCGAGGCCGGGAAGACGCTGCTCGACGCAATCGTGAGATTGTCCACGTCGTGCGTTCGGAGGCGCGTGTCGACGACGCTCTCTGTGGGGTCGGTTCCCATCCGCGTCGTCCCCATGTGGTGGTAGCCGGGACCGGTGTTTTTCGGGCCAACCGTCCACGAGATGTCGGCATCGAGTTCGGAGAGAATCGCCAACTGGATGGCGTTCGCTCGGTCGAGCGTGCGCTCAGTCCGAGGGTCAAGCGACCACTCGATGGACGGAACCGGATTGCCGTGGTCGTCCGTGGTCGAGCTGTCGAGCGTGATTCGGTTCGAGCGGTCCGGGCGCTGGCCGACCAGTCCACCCATGGCAATGCTGTTGCCGTACGCGTCCCGGAGGTCGCCGAGCAGTTCGTCGCCGAACGAGCCGCCCGACAGGGCGAGTTCGACGGGCGAAGGGCCGGCGTAGTTGAAAAATTCCAGTTTCATCGGAGCGAGTGGGGCGTCCGTCGCCGGCACGACGACGTTCCCGTCGCGGTCGCGGACTGCCTGCCCCGGGTCGTCGTAGAACTGGTGCGTTTCGCTGGTCAGGAAGCCGATGTGGTTCTGCCTTGTTCGCTCGTCGATGGTGCCGCCAGCACCGGCAAACAGGTGATCCATGAAGAATCGACCGACGAGGCCGCTGCTGTTGGCGAGTCCGTCCGGGTGGGCCTCGCTCTGGGAGAGCAAGAGAAGGCGCGGAATCTCGACCCCGCCGGCGGCGAGGACGACCTGGCGGGCCTCCTGTCGGTGTGTGTCTCCGTCGGGCGTCGCGTAGACAGCGGCAGTGACACTGTCCCCGCTCTTGCCCGTTTCGAGACGCTGGACGGGCGCACGGTCGACGACGCGCGCACCGCGCTGTTCAGCCTTTTCGACGTGAACGTCGGCGCTGTACTTCGCGCCGGAGGGACAGACCGGCTGGCAGGTCCCGTAGCCGGCACATTCGCTTCGGCCGTCGTAGCTCTCTGAGTTGCGGGCGTTTGGCACCGAGTGCATCGAAATCCCGAGCGCTTCACAGGCGGGGGCAAACAGCGAGTCGCTGTGACTGGGCGGGAACGCCGGCATCGGAAACGGTTCGTCCCGCGGCGGGGCGAACGGATTGTCGGCGGCCCCGGAGACGCCGAACGCTCGCTCGACCGCTTTGTAGTAGGGCTGAACGTCGTCGTAATCGATGGGCCAGGCGGGGTCCTCGCCAGTGGCGACGGTACCGGCAAAATCAGCGTCGTGGAGACGCATCACCATCCCCTGCCAGTGGAGTGTCGACCCGCCGATGCCCTTCACGCGGGCGACGTTGAGAGGGTAGTGTCGGTCGCCGTCGCTGGTGAACGCATCGCGCTCGCCCCCCATATCCCAGACGTCCTCGTCGATGCCCGGCCGAATCGCTCGCTCCATGCGCCGGGTTCGACTGTCGTCGTCGAACCGCGGCCCCGCTTCGAGGACGACCACCTCGTGGCCCTCTCCGGCCAACTCCGCGGCCATCAGTGCGCCTGCGGGGCCCGCCCCGACGATACACACATCGACGCGCGACTCCGGAGTTCTGTCTGTCGCCATCGCTCCCGTTCGGCAGTGATTAGGCCAGCCTAAACTTATGGTTTGGCTTTCGAGTCTGGGGGAATCCTTTTGAATAGTGCGCGAGACAGCACGCTCATGTCAGTCCCCGAGACAACAACGGTAGACCTTCCGAACGGCGAACGGATCGCCTATCGTGAACGCGATGGCGGAGAGATTCCGCTCGTGCTCCTCCACGGCAACATGAGTTCCTCTATCCACTGGGACATCGTCTTCGAGCGGATGGACGACCGGTTTGCCCTGTACGCGATGGATATCCGTGGCTTTGGTGACTCCTCCTACGAGAATCCCGCTAACTCTATCGCGGATTTCGCCGCCGACGTGCCGCTGTTTGCTGATGCAGTCGGGCTCGACGACTTCCACCTCTGGGGGTGGTCGGCAGGGAGCGCCATCGCGATGCAGGTGGCCGCCGACACCGAGCGTGTCCGCCGACTGGTCCTCATGGCGCCGCCAAGCACGCAAGGCCTGCCGGTCTTCGAGAAAGACGAGAATCTCCAGCCGACCGAAACTGTCCTGACCACCCGGGAAGCACTCGCAGAGGACCCCGTCTCCGTCGCCCCCGCACTCGCCGCACTCGAAGCGGGCGACGCCGAGACCATGAAAGAGATCTGGTCGCAGGCAATCTTCGTCAACGGAACGCCCGAAGCGGACCGCTTCGACCGCTACATCGAGGAGACGCTAAAACAGCGCTGTCTGCTCGACATGGACTACGCACTCGTCCACTTCAACATCTCGACAGAGGACAACGGTATCGAACCCGGTACCGGCAAAGTGACAGACATCGATGCACCGACGCTCGTGCTCCGTGGCGAGGACGACCTGGTCGTCAGTCGCGAGATGTCCGAGCGCGTGACGCGGGAAATCGACGACGCACGCTACGTCGAGCTCGAGGGGTGTGGGCACGCACCAGTAGTCGACGACCCCGAGCGACTGCTCTCGGATGTTGAAGCGTTTCTGACAGCCTGAGACTGTTGGCTGTACCTTCGTGAAAGTACTCGCCACCCAGGCGGGATGGAATCAATTCCAGATGTACAGCCGACAGTATGAATCGAAACGAACGATATCGGCTGAGCGGTTCAAGCGTGAGAGATTCGGCGATAGAGGACGTACGAGTACACCGTCGGGAGGAAGGCCGCAAGCGCCAGCGGGGCGATAGCGAGCACCTCGAAGTACTGGGGGAACGGAATTGCCAGCAGGGCAACGAGACCGGCAACTTTGAACAGGATGCCGCTCCGTTCGTGGGTCCGGGTCCAGACCTCCTCGTTGCTCAGCGTCCACGGCGTTCGAATGCCGACGAACCAGTTCTGTCTGGCGGTCTCAACGACGAAGCCAAAGACGATGCCGACGACAGCCAGCATCGGCGCGACAACCTGTGCCATCTCGAAGTGGTAGCCGAGGTTGTATCCCAGCACCGCCCCGTGGACGTACGCGAGGATTGCGACGGTGACGATGGCGACGAGGTCGTAGTAGGTCTCGAACTCGGCGATGTTCTCACCGAGCGGGTCGATGCGCGGAATGATAGCGTACATCCCGAGAATCGCGAGTTCGAGTGCGGGAATGAGTGCGACCGCGAGTTGTTTACGCATGTAGTCGTCGGGCGTTCCGTCGGCTGTGAAGTGGATTGCCATCCGACTGGGCAGGTCCGGATAGGCGAGAACCGATGCGAGGGCGCTAATCAGGACGATTCCGAGTCCGGCGAGGGCGCGGCGTTTCTGTGACATTGCTGGCTCCGCTTCAACGTAGAACACCCCTTTCAATAAACGAACCAACAGAACTGCAGTCGCTGTTTCTCGCCACCAACTTTGAAGTAGATGAGCTCGGCAGACCACTCAGTCGTCGCCGTTGCCCGGCTTCTCGGCAGGTCGTTCGACGGGGTCGGCGGCTCCGTTGTCGGGTCGCGAGTCCGCGTGCTCGCTCGCTTCCCGGCCGATTACACCCGGGTCGGAGTCGACGCCTCGCAGGTGAACGTCCTGCTGTGGGAACGGAATCTCGATATCGGCGGCGTTCAGCCGTTTGTAGATTTCTCGGTTGAGCTTGTGCCGTGCTTTGGCAGCACGAGTCGGTGACCCGACCCAGCCCAGCAGTTCGTACTCGAGCGCCGAGGGACCGAAGTTTCGAAAGCGCATCCGAGGTTTCGGCGAGTCCATAACCAGTTGCTCCTCGGCAGCGATATCCTCGACAAGTTCTTCGAAGGCATCGATGTCGGTGCCGTACGCGACGCCGATTGGAACCTTCACGCGACGGCGGCGCTGTGGTGCGGACTGGTTGATGACTTTTGCAGCATTGAGCGCCGAGTTGGGCACGACGATGAGTACTTCGTCCCGGGTCAGCAACGTCGTCGAGCGAATCCCGACTTTCACCACTGTCCCGGATTCGCCGGAGTCGAGTTCGATGTAGTCGCCAAGCTTGTACGTGTCGTCGAAGTACAGCGCGATGCCGCCAAAGAAGTTGGCGACGGTGTCTCTGGCGGCAAAGCCGATTGCGATACCTGCGATACCCGCAGCGCCCAGAAGCGGGGCAATGCTGTACTCCCAGACAGAGAGCAACACGCCGATAGTGCCGATGATGACGACGAGCGTCCAGACGTTCGAGAGAACGGGCGCGAAATCGAAGCGTGAACCCTTGTCCTTGACCTCTTCGACCAGCCGATTGACGATTCGGTTCGCCGCGAAGGCCCACGCGAGAATGATAACCGATAGCGATGGCTTCCCGAAGAACGTATCCAGTTGGTCGCTCGTGACAAGCACGTACTCGGTAACGGATGGAATCTGCGTGAGCAGATAGATACCGGCGAGTCCGGCCGTAAGCACCACCGGAAGACGAAGTTCGCTGACGACGATGTAGTCGTAGTCGGTCTTCGTCCGACTGGTGTACTGGAGAAGCGAGCGAAGGACCACAAACTCCAGAACGAACGCGAGAACGAGTGAGACTCCGACCAGAAGCAGCGTCGCCTGCCACGCTGGCACCGCAGCGAAGAGGTCGACCAGCGGCTGCAGTAGATGACTGTTCATTACCTTCCAGATGCTAGCGACTGAATTAACTGTTACTCTCGGTAATGAGACCGATTTGTCGACAATAGTGCACCCTCACGTCTGAACTGCTATTTATACGTTTGGCTGCGGTTGCTGGGGGAGCAATCACGCTCGGTTCCATTTATATGCTGAGTACGTACGGATAGTTGCATGGTCCAGTACAAGAGCCGTCCAGCGCTCCTCGCAGTACTCGCGTCAGTCATGTTGTTGACGACGGGTATCGCGGGAGTCGCGTTTGCTGGTTCGCCCTCCACGACAGTTGCACAGACAGACGAAGCAACGACCGACGAACCCGATGGCGAGGAAGTCATCGATTCGTTCACCGAACGGCTGGAGACGATAGACACTATCGAGTTCACTCGGATTACCGAGACCGAATCAAACGGTGAGACGATGGAATCGACCGAACGCGTCTCGGCGGACCTGGACGCCTTCCAGAAGCGAACCGAGACGATAGACTCGACGTTCCGAAACAACACCACGACGATGGTCAACGAGAGCACGTCGCTCACGTACAACGAAGACGAGAACACAGTCACGGAGTACGAGTACCGTGGAGACATTCTCCTCCCGATGCTCGAACAGCTGGCGAACGACTCTGCGATTGAGTACGAGTATCTCGGCACCGACACTGTCGACGGACAGGACGTCTACGTCCTCGAAGGAACCCCGACCGAGCAACTGGACACCGAGACCGACACGTCGCTCACCGTCCACGTCGGGACAGAAACACACTTCCCGGTCCAGATAGCGATCGATGTCGAATCGTCGGAGTACGACTACAACTACAGTTCGACGATTACTTACGAAAACGTCACGCTGAACGAGGATATCCCCGAGTCGACGTTCGACATCGATGTCCCTGACGATGCAACCGACCCGACAGAGAACTTCGGGCCGGACATCTCGACGTACGACACGCACGACGCACTGCAGTCCAACACCGAGCTTTCGGTCCCCAGTGCAGAACTGGCTGAAGGGTACGAGTTCGACCAGGCACGTGTCATCGACGGTGACGGATACTACACCGTTTCGAGCACGTACACCGATGGGACGGACCGAATCACCGTCAGCATACAGGACGACAACCCCTTCGATTACAGTGAAATCGAGGATTACGAAGAGGTGTCTGTCGGCGAGAACACCGGCTGGTACGCCGAATACGACGAGTTTAGCTTCCTCCACTGGGACAGCAACGGACAGTCCCTTAGCCTCTACGGCCAGCTCTCCGAGGAGGAAACGCTCGACATCGCAGCGTCCATCACCGGCGAATAGTCCCCCGGATGGCTGCCGCCCGGTGAATCTGGCGGGGCAGTGACGTTCACAAGCTTTTTTCCAAATTCAGATGAATGACTTATCAATGGCTGCCAGCCGTGACGAATACCTTCTTTTTTTCCTGTTCGCACTCGCGCTCGTCGCCGCCAGTGTCGGGCTCATTGTGGGTCTCGATGCGCTCGTCGGCGAGGGAGCACCGACGAACCAGACGATAGAGGACAACGCCTCGGCGCAGTTGGAATCGCTCGACGGACTGACAGCAACCCGTGAAATCGTCATCACACGCGGCAACGAGACGAGCCGAACCATCGAACGCGTCGCTCTCAGACCGGACACTGGAACCGTCCGAGCGACGAGGGTGTCCGGACCCGGACTCAACGAGGTACGTGTTTCGAACGATTCAACGCTGTGGCTCTACGACCGCGACACACAGACGGTAAAGCGACTCTCGGTGGAGCAGACAACCGGTCGTCTCGACCGAGTCGTCCGGCTGGTTTCGCAGTTGAATATGTCAAATGATTCGACGGCCGAACCGTCGACAGACGATGTCGGCGTCTCTCCACTACCCATCGTCCCTGCCGGGAGCCAGAGCCAGCAGACGGTCGGCCCCGCACGAACCCAGGGAAGCTACACTGTCACGTCTGCGGGAACCGAACCGGTCGACGGCCGCTCGGCGGTCGTGGTCGAACTCGCCCAGACGAGTTCCGTTTCTGAACCGGTCGCAAACTTCACACAGACGCTCTGGCTCGATTCGGAGTGGTACTACCCACTCAAACAGCGGACTGCCTGGACGCAAGGTGGTCAGCGACGGACAATCACGATGACCTACAGGAACGTGACGTTCAATCCGGATCTCGATGCAGGGACATTCGTCTTCGACCCGCCACCAAACGCGACGGTCGAGACGCCCGACACACCGGACCAGCAGCAGTACGATTCGGTCTCAGCACTGCGAGCCGATGCGACACTTTCGGTCCCATCGCCGACCGTTCCGGACAGTTTCGCACTGGCAAGCGCAACCCGCACGACGGGACGCATCGACAGCATCGGGCTCCGATACGTCAATTCGAGCAGCGTCCTCACCGTCGCGAAACTGGCACCGAGCATCGAACCGCGAACCGATGGCGAGACACTCACCGTCGCTGGCCAGCGCGCGACGTACCGAAATCTCGGCCCCAAACAGGTCATCACCTGGACGTGCAACGGCGTGCAGTACAAAATCGGGGGACGAAACCTGCCACAGGAGCGACTCGTCGATATCGCACATTCTGTGGGCTGCGAATGACTGCCCAGGCTGTGTTCCAGCGTGGTCGTCGCCTCACTCCCGCGTGACGGTGTGAGTGAGCCGGCCGACACCCTCTATTTCGACAGTCACTTCGTCCCCATCTGAGAGCGCGCCGACGCCCTCGGGTGTCCCAGTCGCGATTACGTCCCCGGGTTCGAGCGTCAGGTAGGTGGTAATCTCTGCGATGAGTTCCGGGACCGAGAAGATGAGCGTCGCACGGGACGACGACTGGCGAGTCTCGCCATTCAGTCGGAGTTCGATACTGGCGTCGTCTGGAACGTGCTCGGGGGTTGCCAGCACCGGACCGAGCGGCGCGGCGTTGTCGAAGGCCTTCCCGCGGACCCAGTTCTGCTCGCGGTCCTGGTCGTCGCGGTTAGACACGTCGACCATGCAAGTAAAGCCCTCAACCACGTCCATCGCGTCGCTCTCGTCGACGTTGCGACACTGTTCGCCGATGACGACACCCATCTCAGCCTCGTAGTCGACGCGCTCCTTGCCCGCCGGAAGCGGTACGTCGCTACCGGGGCTGGCGACGGCGTTTGGCGGTTTGAGGAAGAGCAGCGGTCGGTCGGGCAACTCCGAATCGCGTTCGTCCGCGTGGTCTGCGTAGTTCAGGCCGATACAGACGATTTTCGACGGCTCACACGGTGCGAGTACGTCGACCTCGGCTGGGTCGTACGTCTGGCCACCGAATCGAATCTGGCCGCCCGTCCCTGCCGTCTCGGTATCCGCGGGGTTACCATCGGCATCAACCCACTCACCTGTGCGGACGCTGCCTGCCGGGTCTCGAAACCGGACCTGTTTCATGCGCAGAGGTTCTCCCGCCGCAAAATAAGGGTTTGTGAAATGCTCGGGCAATGGGGTTTTGGGCGAGGACGGTGATACGGTCAGTATGTCTTTCGACCCCACCGCTGTCACGACGCTCACGTTCGACTCCTACAGCACGCTGGTCGATGTCGACGCCGCCGAGAAGGCACTCGCCGCGCGCGTCGACGACCCCGAACCGGTGTCGAAGCTCTGGCGCTCCCGGTCTATCGAGTACACGCTCGTCAGCAACCACATCGACGCCTACCAGACGTTCTACGAGATGAACCGAGACGCGCTCACGTACGCACTCGACGCACACAGCGTCGACCTGCCCGAGGAGGAACGCGAAGAAATTCTTTCAGTCTACCACGAACTCGACGTGTTCGACGACGTTCGCGAGGGAATGAAGCGCCTCCGCGAGGCCGGCTACGACCTCTACGTCGTCTCGAACGGGAATCCGGAAATGCTCGACTCGATGGTCGACCACGCCGAAATCGGCGGGTTGCTAGAAGACACGATTAGCGCCGACGAGGTAGAGACGTTCAAGCCCGATGCCAAAATCTACCGCCACGCAGCCGCCCGGACCGGAACACCAATCGAGGAGATGGCACACGCCGCGGCGCTGTGGTTCGACGTTCAGGGTGCACAGCACGCCGGGATGCAAGGTATCTGGATGAACAGAAAGGACACGCCGTGGGAACCGTTCGACGGCGAGCCGTCGCTGACAGTGGAGACGATTCACGACATCGCGGACGAACTCGACGCGTAGGTCAGGGAAGACCGAACACTCGCAGTATCCACCGCGTCGACTGCAGTGTCAGGAGCATTGCGACTACCAGAATCGGTACCCCACGGAGCAAATTGCCACGCCAGGAGCGCCCGGATTCGGGACGGTTATGACTGGTCTCGACAGGAGACCATTCGGTTTCACCGCTCGTCGTGTACTGGATGTACGCCCGGTAACAGAGCTTGCCGCCGGTGCGAACGCCCAGTAGGCCCACGACGAGCGGGATACCGAAGAAGACGAACGTCGTCCAGAGGTCCGGCTCCATACCCGGTCGTCAGGTCCTGACCAGCCTAAACGTTCTGGGGGCATCTGGGTGGAGTGGGTGAGAGCGGATGGAGTAGGTGGGAGGGTGGGTGAAATAGGTTGACGCCGGCGGGTGACTTTTCAGCGTTCGGACCAACGGGAGGGTGTATGTCGACCATCGAACCGGGAACACTCCTCCCGAACGACCGAATGCAATCACAGGCGCTCGACGGCGACGTGACACAGATTCACCGCGGCCAGCAGTACGCCGACGAGGGTGATACCTTCGACATCGAGGGAACCACGTTCGAAGTCGTCGAAGTCAGCGAGCGGACGCTGGGCGATATGACCGACGAAGACGCTCGCGCGGAGGGTGCGAAGGACTTGGACCACTACAAACAGATTCTGGAGCGCGCCCACGACAACTTCGAATGGGACGACGACTCCGACATCGTGATGCACCGCTTCGAACGGCAGTAGTCCCAGCGGAGTGAGCCGTTGTGAGCGCCTGCGACGAACGACCGACCGAACTGTTTTTGCCGGGGGACAGACAAGCAGACGCCGATGGAGATTCTCGTCGTCGGTTCGGGTGCGATGGGTCGCTGGCTGGGGACCGTCCTCCGCGATGACGCCCCCGAGCCAGTGGACCTCGCCTTTGCCGACGCTGACCCTGCGGCCGCAACTACCGCCGCAGACAGCGTCGGTGGTCGCACAGTCGCAACTGACACCGACGAACAGTTCGACGGCATCTGTCTCGCCGTCCCGATTCCCGCCGTCGCCGACGCGATTCGAAGCTACGCCGACCGTGCCGACCGTGCGCTCTTGGACGTGTCCGGGACGATGACCACGCCAATCGAGGTGATGCGCGAGGTGGCACCCGACCGCGAGCGGGTCAGCCTTCACCCCCTCTTTGCACCGGCGAACGAACCGGGGAACGTCCCACTCGTCGCCGACGCGACCGGCCCCGTCACCGAGACGGTCCGGTCGGCACTCGACGCCCGCGGCAACGACCTCTTCGAAACGACGGCAGCCGAACACGACGAAGCGATGGAGACGGTACAGGCTCGCACGCACGCTGCCGTCCTCGCGTACGCACTCGCGGCCGAAGAGGTAGACCGGCGATTTCACACGCCGATTTCGAGCGAACTCGACGCACTCGCCGGGCAGGTCACCGACGGCGAGGCGCGCGTCTACGCGGATATTCAGATGGCCTTCGACGGGGCAGAGGATATTGCCGCGGCTGCACAGCAGATTGCCGAGGCCGACGCCGAGGCGTTCGAACGACTCTACGACGACGCCGGTGAGCGATGACGGACTCCCAGCGCCAGGGGATTCTGGACAACGCGAGGTACCTCCAGAACGTCCGACCTATCGACCCCGAAGAGATCTGCGAGTACGTCGAGGGACACCCACACCCGGCAGTCGTTCGGCAGACGCTCCGAGAGGAAGCATCCGAACTCTCCCTGCTCGAACGTGAGGACGGCACCTTCGTTCCGGCACCCGAGGGGACTGCCGAGGTATCCTTCGACGGTGTCGAGCAGTTTCCCGAATCGTACGCGCACGTCCTCGAAGACATGCTCGTCGCCGAGTACGGCGCTGGCTGGCCCGACGGCGAATCCGGTGACCGCCTGCGAGCCCGGATTCGCGACCTGAAAGACCGCTATCTCCAGCGCGAGTCAGTCGAGTACGACCATCAGACGGCACTGTGTTACGCGCTCTACCACCTGCCAGCGTACTACGCGACGGTACAGTACATCCTCGCGGACCTGATTACCGACGGCCTCGTCCCCGCGAGTCCGACAATTCTCGATGTCGGTGCCGGTGTCGGCGGTCCCGCGCTGGGGATTGCTGACCTCTTTGGCGAAGGCGCCCTCGTCACCTACGACGCGGTCGAGCCGAGCGCTGCGACCGACGTACTCGACCGATTTCTCGACGAAACCGGCCGGAACTTCCACCCCACCGTCCATCAAACGACTGCCGAGGAATTCGTCCCCGAGCGGACCTACGACCTCGTGCTCTTCTCGAACGTTCTCTCGGAACTCGCAGCGCCCGCTACGGTCGTCGAGCGCTACGCCGACGCCGTCGCGGAAGATGGTTCGATTGTCGCAATCGAACCTGCGGACAGAAACACGGCGACGGGACTCCGCGAAACAGAGCGAACTGTCGAGCGAGAGGCGGGGCTGACCGTCTACGAACCGACGGTTCGACTCTGGTCCGGCGAGACGCCGACGAGTGAATCGTGGTCCTTTACCACCAGACCGGACCTCGCTGTCCCTCCCTTCCAGCGCCGACTCGACGAGGGCGAGCGGTCCAGCCCAATCGAGAGCGAGGAACGCGAGCGCGGGGACGGTGAGTTCGTCAACGTCGACGTGCAGTACGCGTACGGCGTGTGGCGACACGCGACTGAGACACGGATTGCATACCGGCCGGACCCGAATCAGGTGGCGAAGATGGCCAACGCCGACGACTACGTCACGGACCGCGTCAACCTCGCAGCCATCAAACTCAGCGACAACCTCGCCGACGATGACGCGAACCCGCTCTACCTGATTGGCGACGGGAGCCAGCGAAAGGACCACTACGCGGTCCACACTGGTGAGTCCGCACTGAATCATTCGCTGGCCCGAGCCGGCTACGGCGAAGCACTTCGGTTCGAGAACGCGCTCGTTCTCTGGAACGACGATGAAGGCGCGTACAACGTCGTCGTCGACACCGAGACCGTCGTCGACCGAGTGGGATGAGGCTGGTGGTTGCACTTTCGGGAACACCATCCTTTTGCTGACGCCGGCCTGACAGCGGATATGGCTGGGCCGGACATCCTGCTGACAAACGACGACGGTATCGACGCCACCGGATTGCGAGCACTTGCAGACGCGCTCTCCGAGATTGGGTCGGTGACTGTCGTCGCGCCGGCGGACGACCAGAGCGCCGTCGGTCGGGCGCTCTCACACTCCGTTACCGTCAACGAACACGAACTGGGGTATGCTATCGAAGGGACACCTGCCGACTGCGTCATCGCCGGGCTGGAAGTGCTCGCTCCCGAAACGGACCTCGTCGTCGCCGGGTGTAACCAGGGCGCAAACCTCGGAGCGCATAATCTCGGCCGCTCCGGGACTGTAAGTGCCGCCGTCGAGGCGACCTTTTTCGAGACGCCGGCGCTTTCTGTCTCTCTGTACATCCCCGTCGCGGGCGATACGTCCTACGACGACGTCGATGTCGATGTAGAAGCGTACGAACACGCGGCCCGCTCGACGGGGTTTCTCGCCGACCACGCCATCGACGCCGGCGTCTTCGAGCAAGCCGACTACCTCAACGTCAACGTTCCCGTTCCCGAACAGGCCACTGGCGAGATGGTCGTCACTCGTCCGTCGCACGTCCATCGAATGGACGCGGTCCGAGACGGAGAGCAGGTGAAACTACAGGACGGCATCTGGGAGCTGATGGCAACCGGCGATATTCCGGACGCAGAGGGAACGGACCGTCGTGCCGTCGTCGATGGCCACGTCAGCGTGTCGCCGCTGACCGCTCCGCATACCACCGAACACCACGAGGCCCTCGACGGTCTCGCCGAAACGTATCCCGATACTGCTGGTAACTAACCGCCAGCCACACAGTTCGACAATTGTCGGTTCCGGAATCAGCAACACATTTTGCTCAGGTGCCTCTCCGAGCGGTATGAAGACTCTCGTCGACTTGCTTGACCGCAACGCCGACCACGCGGAGGAGTTCCAGTCCCGCTTTGGCGCCGTGCAGGACGCCCAGTACCCCGACGCAGTGACCGTCTGTTGCTCAGACTCTCGAGTCCTTCAGGACCACATCTGGGGCAACGACGAACCAGGCCACCTGTTTACGTGTGGCAACATCGGCAACCGCGTCGTCCAGCGGACTGACGCCGGACTCGCCGTCTCCGGCGACGTGCTCTATCCCATCGCACACACGGGGACAGACACCGCAATCGTGGTGGGTCACACCGGCTGCGGTGCGGTAACTGCCACCTACGACGCCCTGACCGACGGCGTCTCGGAACCAGCCGGTATCGAGCACTGTCTCTCCCTGCTCGAACCCCATCTCGACCCCGCACTCGACGAGCTTCCGAACGAAGTCGACCGTGAAGGGGCAATCAACCGTCTCGTCGAGTACAACGTCGACAGACAGGTCGACTTTCTAATCGACAGCGACGACGTGCCGGACGATACCGACATCGTCGGCGTCGTCTACGACTTCCAAGACGTGTACAGTGGCAGGCGCGGCGAAGTCCACGTTATCAACATCGACGGGGAGACAACCGTCGAGACGCTTCGTACAGCGTATCCCGACATCGAATCGCGAATCGAACGGCTGTGGGAGTACTGACTGACGGACTCGGGCTAGAGTAGCCACTGAAAGCCATTGCACACACGACCGCACGAGACCGGTGCGGTCGGTGTGTAAACCGTTTCAGTTGTTACTATAGAAATGTTCGTCTCGCTCTGGACCGGCTGCGCCGCGTTTCCAGGTCACAGGTCGACGCAATCAAAAACAGGCTCATATCTGTCATCGAGGTTGCCAGATTATTATCCAAACCACCATCATCACCGAGTGACTCGTTCCGACTGGACCGTCTGACTGAGAGGATATGTATGAATATTTAAATAATATATGAGATTCAGAAATGCGATACTGTTTCTCGGATTGGCTATCGCGTGGGGGAGTGCCTTCACTGCTATCAAGGCAGGGTTGGAGTTCTTCCCACCGGTTCTCTTTGCCGCGTTCAGGTACGACATCGCAGGCCTGTTGATGCTCGGCTACGCCATGTATGCGACCGACCAGTGGCTACCCCACAGTCGGGACGAATGGGTTCTGGTCGGCATCGGTGGGACCCTCATGATAGCCGCCTACCACGCGTTCCTTTTTATTGGAGAACAGGGAACGACGAGTGCCGCCGCTGCAATTATCGTCAGTCTCTCACCAATCCTCACTACTGGGTTTGCACGGGCCTTCCTGCCGGACGAGCGACTCACGGTTCTCGGGATGGTTGGACTTCTCATCGGGTTCGTTGGAGTCGGTATACTGAGCAATCCCGACCCGAACAACCTGCTGAATACGCAAACAATCTCGATGTTCTTGGTGTTCTTGGCCGCCGCTTCGTTCGCTCTTGGAAGCGTTCTCACCCGCCGCGTCGATGGAGAACTCCCGATTGAAACGATGGAAGCGTGGTCGATGCTCATCGGAGCGGCACTGATGCACGGAGCAAGTATCACCCTCGCTGAGTCTGTGAGCGACGTGCAATGGACGGGCGAGGCAATCCTCTCGCTGCTGTACCTCGTCGTCGTCGCGAGCGCGCTGGGATTCCTGATTTATTTCGACCTTCTGAATCGCCTTGGCCCGATAGAAATCAACCTGGTGTCCTATGCTGCCCCGGTGGTGGCAGCTGTCACAGGATTACTCTTCCTCAACGAGACTCCGACCGCCGGCACCGTGGTTGGCTTTCTATTGATATTGGTGGGTTTCCTGCTACTGAAGCGGAACGCAATCAGCGCCGAATTCGACTCGCTTCAACTCCCGCTGTTGTCCGACCGGGAGCCGTGAGTGTCACTCAGTTAAACCTACAAATACGATTTTTCTTCGGGTATTTCACACGTATCGCCGTGACAATTGGTCGCCCGTTCGATGGCCCCGAGGTCGGGCTCGTCGTCGTCGGCCTCGCTCTGCCAAGTGTACTGAATCTGCCGCCCTGGGTCGATGACGAAGACGGCGGACCGAGCAACCTCGCGGTGGTTGTCGATTTCATCGACCTGGATGCCATACGCCTCCGCAACCGTTCCATCGCTGTCTGACAACAGCGGGAAGTCGATTCGATACTCCTCGCCAAACGACCGGTGGCTGTAGACGCTGTCAGTCGAAACACCGAGCACGACCGTGTTCTCGACCATCGAAAGCGTCTCGCTGTCTCTGAGCGTACACATCTGCGTCGTGCAGACCGGATGAAAGTCGAACGGGTAAAATACAACCACCACGGCCCAGCCGTTGTCGGTGTACTCGGTGAGTGCGTGCGTGTCGATGTTCCCGCCCACAACGCCGGGTAACTCGAAATCCGGTGCGTTCTGACCAATCTGTAGCATACTAGGAAAACGGCCGACAACCGTAATGAACTATTTTTGTTTGTGTGAACTAGTCACACAGACAAATCGGCAGTCAGACTCGCAAGGGAAACGTTCGTAGCGACAAAGACATTCAGCAGCGGTCCCGCAGTCACCGCTTCTCCCGCTGTTCGACCTTGTTCAGGTTCCAAAATGGTGTTACAGATTCTGCCTCGATTGCCGCTTTTCACCTCGTGTCAAACGAGGATACAACTTCATTGGTCGAGAAGACAGGAACGAGGTCTTGTTCGTCGAAGTCCGAATCGTCGCTCCACACACCTGCTTCACGTGCGAGCGCACACGCCACGTACAACACGTCGTCTGGGTCAGTTTCTCCAATCGCTGTGTCTGCTTGTTCGATAGACGAGTAAAACTCGCTGGCAGGGACCGTTTCGATGTACTGGAACAGCAGGTCGACGAACTGCTGTACTCTCTCTGCGTCCATTCCCGACTTTTCAATGATGAGGTCTTCGTAGTTCCCGATTTCCTCGTGGACGACTTCGGGCGTCAGCATTTCCGGTTCGAGTGTAACGATGAGTTCCCGCGTTTTCGAGTCGGCAACCAGTGCCGAGATGACGACGTTTGCATCGACAACCAACTTCATCTGGCCGAACTACTTCGTCTCTTCATCGACACGCTTGCGTGCGCTTTGATTGATTTTTGTGGCAATTTCTTCGACCCCTGACTCGGTGAGCTCGCTGTCAGCAGTCAGTTGGTCAAGTAGTTCGAGATTCTCGACTTTCTCCCGGATAGCCTGACGTGTAACTTCGCTCCAGTTGATTTCAGGATGCTTTTCCATTCGTTCTTTGAGGTCGTCGTCGACGCTCACCGTGATAGTCGGCATACAGAAACCTATGGAGACACAGAATACTGTGTCTTTCGGTCAGCACACACCGGACCCAATCAACTGGTCAGAAAACCAGTTCCAATATGGCTCTTCGAGGCCTCAGACCGAGAAAAGGGAACTCCTTCACCGACTCTCACGCTGTTCGACCTTGTTCAGGTCAATAACTCACGTAACACAATATCGCCTACTTTTCCGGTTTCCGAGAACCCCCTATGTAGCAACCGGGTCAAAATCGCTGATTTAGCATCGCTATCCCTGGGTGTTGCGTGAACTGAGGTGGTCCTGCCGTGTCTAACGCGCGATATCCCCGAATATTTACGGAAGTGGTTGAAATACCGGGCTCTGGAAAACTGACACTCTGGAAGCGTACTGACAACTGATTCCCTGCTGACCTCCCCCTCCAACAATCGTTCTGTCACAGTAAGACACAGATACAAAACGCTCACTTTGCGTGCGGAGTGAACGTATCGTGTCTGCGGACGGCAACAGACCAGAGCAGGAGGTCAGCAGGGAGTTAGTGGTTGGATTGTGGCCAGAGTGTTAGTTCACCAGACCACTGTATTTCGACCCGATAGTTAGCATAAAAAAACCGCACAGCACCAGACTTGGCATCACGGAACGAGTCTACCAGTGCTTCCAGTCTGTCTATATCGATAGACGCGGACAGCGGTGGAAGCTCTTCTTGCTCTCTGGACACTGTAGCAACGGCCGCCGGGACAGCGTCAGCTAACGGTTCATCTTCACCTGTTGTGGTCTGGTAGACGGATTTGCGCTGATTCAGAGAGGTACCTTGCTCTTGTTCAGTCAAATTCGTCTTATCTAATTTAGTCACTTGACTATCGGTCAGTTGGATACCGAGTTGGTTAATCTCTGACCTTGGTTCACCAATGTCGTCACACGGACATTCTGAAGCACGTATAGTACTACTGCTTAGGGGTGCCGGGCAAAATAGAAGAAGATCCCACACCGCAGACACTCAGTGTGGGAACAGCAACCCGAACGATAGAACGCCTTGAGTTGCATATTATACCCTCTGTACCGACCGAATCGGGGGAGCAAAGAACGGGTGTGTGGACTGTTATATGCCACCCTCTCTTGACGGCTATGGTCAGTCAGCACGACAATAGTGGGGGATAGTTCCGGTATCTACTATTCGTTTATTATGTTATGCGCTACCGTTTATCACGCTGAGAGATTTTGTTCAGGTCTCGGACTGACGTAACAGATTTCGCCTACATCGCCGCTTTCTCCTTGACCCGTCATACCAAATCAGTAGTTCGCCATCGGATGCGACCGAGTACGCGAAAGCACTTAGTGTAGTACACACGTACTACTAAATATGGCTCAATCCGATACCACCGCCGATGGGAACGACGAGAAGGTGAACCTCCGGCTCCCGAAGGATTTCCTCGCAGATTTGGACGAGCAGTGGCAGGAGCAGGGTTACAACTCACGCTCGGAGTTCATGCGCGAGGCCCTGCGTGACGCGGTATACGGAACTCGGATCTCCAAGCGGGCGCTCGAAGACCTACTGGAGAGCGAACGGCAGTTCGAGGAAGATGAGACGGTGAGCGCAGAGGAAGCCCGTGAGCGGTTCGGTACGGATGAGTGATGACAAGTGGACGTGGGAACTCTCCGAGCGAGCAGCAGAGGGACTCGAAGCCCTGGATACTGAAACGCAACAGCGAGTCCTCGAAAAACTCGACGACGTGGTGTCTGACGAGTTCCGCGATCCGCCGGGCTTCGCCAAACCATTGACGGGTGCGAAGCCGTGGCAATCATTACGAGTTGGTGACTATCGAGCAATCGTCCGATTCAACGTTGAAGCACGAATGATGCAGGTCGGCGCAGTAGGTCATCGGTCGTCCATCTACGACGAGTTTCCCTAATGGTGTGTCAGGGCCACACAGATTGGTGTTGTAATATCGTTCATCTACCTCAAATTTAGAGAACAGCTATTGGAAGGAGATCTAGCAGCCAAACAGGCAGCAAATGGCCTAAGGCGCCTTTTTGAAGCTATCTAGACTCACGTTGCTCAACTTTGTTCAGTTCGATGAGCAAGCGGAAGATGGCCTTTACCAAATTGGCATCGACGTCGAACCGCTCGGCGTTCTCGCCGGCGCGGTCCATGACTGCCTGTTCCTGTTGTTCGTCAGTCGTTGGCAGTCCCTGTTCGTCTTTCACCTGTGCGATGGTGTCGGCGACGTAGGTGCGCCGCGCGATGAGTTCGACGAGTTCGCGGTCGATACCGCGGATTTCGTCGCGCAGTTCGTCTAGGGTCATGTTTTCGGGGTTCGGCCCCCCGTCGAGCGTCTCGTCTGTCATAGAACCTGTGTTCCCTCCGTCTGTGTCGTGGTCAACCACGTCTCGCCGTCGCGGGCGTCCCAGCGTTCGTGGATTTCTTCGAGTGCGTCGCGGTCACCGACTGC
>JAZKTK010000141.1:0-5763 GCA_036625595.1 Haloarculaceae archaeon
GCCCCAGCCTGCTGGAACGCGGCCTCGATGTCTTCGGCCTGCGTGACGCCGACGAATCGTTCGACGATGCCGTCGTCGTTTTCGATGATGAGCGTGGGGAGCGAGCGAACCTGATATTCGTTGGCCACGTCCTGTTCTTCGTCGACGTTCACCTTCTCGAACTCGACGTTTTCGTACTCCTCTTCGAGTTCATCGAGAATCGGGTCCTGCGTTTTGCAGGGGCCACACCAGTCTGCGTAGAAGTCCTTGAGCGTGACTGTCATGCGTTCTCGCACAACTACTCCGGCGGCGAAGATAAGGGTTTTCCACTTCGTGAGCGGCGCGCACTCGGTCGAAAGGCTTAGGCCGGGTGATTGCGCACGTATATGTATGAGCAGTAGTGACGGCGGCGGACTGATGTCCAGTGCCGGCCTGGTTCGGTACTTCGACGCCGAGGACAGCAACGCAATCCGCATCGACCCGAAAAGTATCGTCGCGTTCGGTGCCCTCTTCGGTGCGTTCATCCTCATCCTGAACGCATTCGTCTGAGGAGCGGACCCGTTTTTTCTGTCCGGCCCAAACGGTCGGTATGCACTTCGACCAGCGCGAACAGGCTGCGCTCCGCGATGTTGGCCTGTCGACCGACGACATCGAAGCGGTATCGGACGCCGTCGCCGCGGCCGCCGAGCGCGATGCCGACCGCCTCCGCGACTTCTTCGACCGCGAGACGGTTCACTCGGATATGGACCGCGCACACAGCAGTAGCGAGATTCAGGAACACACCGTCGACTTTCTGGACCTGTTCACCCACAGCGAGGACATTCGGGGCTACCTCCGGTTCGATTCCTGGGGCGTGTGGGTCGCTGGTGGGCGGATACTGAAGACGGTTGGTGACGAACCGATTGTCGTCGAGCTCACGCTCGGACCGACGGTCCACGACCGGGTGCGCTTTGCCCCGAACCCCGGGGAGCTTTGAGCGTCGGGGTCCCAACGCCACCAATGACTGTCCGCATCCGCGGTATCTACACGACGGCGCTGACCCAGTTACTCGACGACGTGGTCCAGGCGTCACCCCCGATTCGGGACCGGTTCGATACCGAGTTACCGGTCGAACCAGCCGCGGCGACGGTGACGACCACCGACGACCGTCAGGGTGTGGGTATCGTCGGCGAACACGCACGCGTGGAGACGGTCGTCGACCAGCTTCAGGGGGTCGGACGGGACACGCTCACGTGGGCGGCCGACCTGCCCCGCGGTGCCGTCTACGCCGGCGAAGTCACCGAGACACTGGGGAGCGGTGCCGTCGTCGCGGTCGGAGACGGCGAAGGGTTCTTGCCGTACTCCGGGAGTGCGCGACGTATCGACGTAGGGGACCGTCTCCGGGTACAGGTCACAGAGCCGAGACCGCCCTGGAGTGACGGCCGACCGGTGCTGGATACCACGATTCGCGTCCAGTCCGGGCTGGCGTCGCTCGTCCGCGGGAAGACCGCAGGTGTCAGCGGCCCCGAACTGGCCGACCTCGTACCGACCGACCCGCCCGAGGGATGGGGCATCGACTGGGGGCGGGCCAGCGACGACGCCAGTCTCGACGCGCTGGATGACGCCCTCGCGACGCTTGCCGACCGTGCGACATCCCTCGACGATGCGTTCGCCGATGCCCCGGACCCGGCCGACGCCACACCCCATCGCTACTGGGGCGGCGAGGCGACGTGGTGGGCGTGGTTCGGCCGGGAATCGCGCTTTGCACTTGACGAGATTCGGCGCGAGGTGACCGCGACGATGGCGGGCCACCACCGCACGAAGGCGGCCGCCCGCGAGGCGAGTGCGGCCGTCGACTTCGTGGAGGCGGTGTGTGCTGACTCGGCAAGTGGCGACGGTGAGCAGGACTTCCCCTTTGGAGCTGTTACCCGACAGTTCGGGCCAGTCGAGGGCGACCGGCTTGGTATCGCCCACGGCAAGCCCGACGGGCGGTGTTACACGCTCGGGACAGGCGAGGTCACCAGTCACGGAAGCGACGGCTCGCTGACGTTGCGCCGCGAGATGACGCCGGGCGGGACCTACGACGCACTTGGCGTCGACCGACAGGCCGGCGACGTCGCTATTACGAAATTCGAGGAGGGTCGATGGTGGTATCCGACAGTCTATCGCGGCGAGGACGGGACGAAACGCGGCACCTACGTCAACGTCTGTACACCGGTCGAAGTGTTTCCCGACGCGGTCCGATACGTCGACCTCCACGTCGACGTGGTGAAACACGCCGACGGCACTGTCGAACGCGTCGACGACGACGAACTCGATGCAGCTGAAGCCGACGGGCTGATTCCGACACCGCTTGCCGAGAAAGCCAGGAGTGTCGCCAGTGCCGTCGAAAACGCCCTCTCGGGGTGACAACGCTTTTTGATATGTGTGTGTTACTTACTAGCATGTCGAGGGGAGAGCACAGCGACCGAACGGAGTTGAGTGCCGAGGAGCGAGAGGCATTGCACAGCGTCGAACTGGGCGTAGAGTGGTTACACCGCGCTCACGGCGACCTTGTCGAGTTCCACCACAAGACTGGACACGCGATGGACCACCTTGCGGAGGCCGAGGAGAAACTACGGGCGTGTGGACAGACTGCCGTGGCCGACGCCTTGCGCGACGAGTACCTGCCCCGCGGGGTCATCGACGAGGACCGCTGGTCGTACGATGTCCTGGAGAGTTACCAGGCCGGGTTTCTTTCAGAATTGACCGCCTTCGAGGAGCGCGTTCGAAACGAGATTGCCGACGGCCGTCGGCACGTCACCGAGCGCCGACAGGAACGCGAGTGGAAGCGACGTGCCAGCGACGGAGAGTAAGTCCCTGGACGGGATGCCCGTGACTTCAAGCCCTACCCGGCCGTAGTCGGTGCTGTGATTTCCCCCGACCTCTCTGGCCGTGTCGCCGTTGTGACCGGGAGCGCGAAAGGCGTGGGTCGCGAACTCCTACTGGCGCTGGCTGCAGACGGTGCAGACGTTGCGGTTCACTACCAAACCAGTGACGAGGCTGCCCAGGAGGTAGCCGCCAGCGCCCGTGAACACGGTGTTCGCGCGACGACGGTCCAGGCGGACGTGACCGACCCCGCGGACGTCGCTGGGCTCTTCGACGCCATCGAGGCCGACCTCGGCACTGTCGATATCCTCGTGAACAACGTCGGTGCCTTTGCGCCGCGCCACTGGGAGGAGATCGAGTACGACACCTGGAAGACAGTGATGGAGACCAATCTCGACGGGACCTACCTCTGTTCGAAGCGCGCACTCGCGCCGATGCGAGCGGCGTCCTACGGGCGTATCGTCAACGTCGGCTACGCCTCCAGCGAGAAGGGGCTGGTCAGCGCGAAGAACTTCCCCTATTTCGCCGCCAAGGCGGGCGTTCTGATGTTCACGCGGATGCTCGCCGCCGATACGCAGGGTACCGACATCACGGTCAACGCCGTCTCACCGTACGTTGTCGAGAACTCCGACGAGTTCCCCGATGAACTCCCGCGTGGCCGCCCGGCGTCGTTCGAGGACATGCAACAGGCTGTCCGATTCTTCCTCGAATCGAGTAGCGACTACGTCAGCGGGCAGAACGTGGAGGTAAGCGGGGGATGGTTACCGGAGACGGTCTGATCGGAGGGTCGTCAGTTCCCCTGAATCGCATCGATGACCATCGCAGCGGCGACGACGGCGTCTGTGGGAACGTCGCTTGCGTCGTCGATCGTAATCTCGTAGCGGTCCCGCAGCGACAGTTGCCCGTCAATGTTGCCGACGTGCTCGCCGTGCTGGTCGGTAATCTCGTATTTGTGTGGGATGATTTCGCCGAAGGGGAGCAGGTTCCGGGCCATCGTGACGAGTGCGCCACGGGAGTTGATTTCGGCGAGTTTCGCCTCCGTCTCGCTGTCGCGAATCTTCCAGGTGTCCTGAAAGATGGAGTAGTCGTTGTCAAGAATCGCAATTTCCGCACCCGTCTCCGCGTCGACGATGGCGTAGTTCCCGGCAACGTCGATGATACCGCCGGCTTTGACGGTGAACACCTCGTTACCGTCGGGGTCGACGAAAGGGAACTCCTCTTTCATCTTGAACATTTTTTGTTTCGCACGGAGAACGAGCTCGCCGGTCTCGTCGTAGGCGGCGTACTTGTTGCGAACGAGGGACTGTTCGACCGTGTACTCGTTTTCGTTCAGGTCGATAGTCGAAAGCTCTCTGTTGGAGGGCGACATCACCCCGACTGGTCACATCTCTCTGTGATGTATCTTCTCATCCTGTTTCAAGAAGCGAAGTGGCGACGTACTTGGCGACTGGAAACCGTCAATTCACGTCGAGTGTATCGACGCTGAGTGCTGCCGCGACGACTGTCTTCTGGTCGATGTGCTCAGTCGTCTCGAGGGTGAGTTCGTAGGTTTTGCTGAGCGTCAACCGGCCCGACAGCGTTCCGATTTCTCTGCCGTCGGCGTCCTCGATAATGTAGGTGTGCGGTAACACGCCCATCAGCGGAACGTAGTAGCGGAAGAACTCGACGAACGGTTCCCGCGATTCGATGGACGCGAGCAAGCGTTCGCTGCTGCCGTGGCGAACGTTCCACGCCGGTCGCAGCAGTGCGGTGTCCCGTTCGAGGATAGCGAGCGGACTCTCGCTGCCTGCAGGAACGATACGGAAGTCGTCGTCGACGGTGCTGGCTTCGACACTGAACACCTCGTTCCCGTTAGTATCGACGAACGGAACTGTTCGATGGGGTCGAAATGTACGGTCGGCCCGCAGCAGTAACTCCCCGTTACCATCGTACACCTGGTAGTGATTCCGAACCAGGCTCTGCTCGACTCTGTACGTTCCCTTCGAGAGGTCGACCCCACTGATTCCGTCCGCGCCGCCCATGTTCTACTGTTCTGATATGTGTCTCGGACTGTACTTATCGCTGTCGTTGGGACAAATGCTGGCTTCACCATTCGACAGATTCTGCGACGCCGCTCGCACTGTTTGTCCGAACTCCAGACTCCCGGACGGTCTGGCGCGGGAGTGTGTATCCTGCAACCTCTTTCTGAATCGCCGGCAACTACATTACATCTTAGGAAATATGAATATACAGATGTCACCTTCCTCCTCACGACTCTCGACCGGCATCGATGCGATTGACAGACACATGTCCGGTGGCATCGAACCGGGGAGTCTCATCGCGCTCGTCGCCGGGCCAACGATGCAGAGTGAAGCGATTCTTCACGAACTCATCGAGATGCGGTCGACGTTGTACCTGACGACGCTCCGAGAAGCAAGTGCTGTCGAGAACGACCTCGACCGGTTGTCGACCGACGACGTGTTCGTCGAGTACGCGGGCGCAGCCCAGATGATGGACCACGAACTGCTGAGACAGATAACCGGAACCCGCAGTTACACGCCGTCGTTCGTGAACGAGGACACGCTTCTGGATACCGTCTACGAAATCCTTCAGGACCTCGACCAGCAGGCAAACGTCGTCCTCGACCCGGTCAACCCCCTGGAGGAGACGAACAACAAGAACGCCTATCGGGAGGTCCTGAACGAACTCAAATCGACGATGCTCGAAACGGACGGAATCGGCATCTTGCACTGTATCACGCTCGATGAGTCACCCCCATTTCGGGACGTAACGCTCGCACTGGCAGACATCGTGTGGGAACTGAATCTCGTCTCCCTGACGAACACGATGGAGTATCAACTATCGATTCCGAAAAACCGAGGGGGAGCGCCGGTTCTGGACGATATTTCTATTGTCCTCGACAACGACGTCTGGGTCGACGAGAGCAGGAATATCTAG
>JAZKTK010000142.1:0-5762 GCA_036625595.1 Haloarculaceae archaeon
GGCTCCTCGCCGGTCGTCGCGTCTCTGCCCGTGGGGACGTCGAGTGACACGACAGTGTGGCGGTCGGGAATCGCCTCGACCAGTTCTGCCGCAGTGCCCCGGAGTGGCCCACCGAGGCCGTACCCCACCAGCGCGTCGACGACAATACCACCAGTAGGGAGTTCGTCGGGCACGACAGCGACGGGAACGTCCATCGCATCGAGAACGCCATACTGCGTCGCCGCCGCACCAGTCAGTTCGTCGGCCGGACGGTCGAGGACGACGGAAACTGGCGTGTCGTGGTTCGCGAGGTGACGAGCGCACGCGAGGCCGCCACCCCCGTTGCCGCCGTCACCGACGAGAATGACGACCGCCTCGTCGGTCGCCCGCTCGCGGACGGCCATTGCCAGATTCCGACCGGCGTTTTCCATCATCTGCAACAGTTCCAGTCCGATTTCCTCGACGGCGACGCGGTCGACCGTGCGCATCTCCTCGCTGGTGACGGCAGTCACCGATTGCCCATCGCTCGTCTGAAACAGTTGCTCCTGCATCGTCACACCCCGTAGAACGCGTCGGCACCGTGGTCATCCCGCCACGTGAACGCGAACAGCCGACGGCTGGGAATCCGCGCGAGCGCACGGCCGTCCTCGCTCCGACCAGTCGCCGCGTCCCACGTCGTCCCGTCGGCGCGAAACAGATTCTCGTCGGCAATGGACTCGAACGACAATCCATCGCCTTCGTAGGCAAATATTCCCGCATCGGTGGCAACGACCACGATATCGGTGTCACCGAACCTCTCGTTGACGACTCCGCCAGCGCTCTCGACAATCGGGAGGGGATACCCACGCGCGTGCCCACCGACTGTCAGACCGAGCGTGAGCGCCTTCGGGTGGAAGTCGAACGGCCAGTCGTCAATAGCGGTCCGAAGTCGGGAATCACCGCCGGGGCCGACGTAGTCGCTGTGCATGTACTCGTCGAAGCGGTCGGTCGCGTAGTCGGCGGTTCCCCACTCCGGTGGCTGGAGCACCACGCCGTCGGGGTAGTGTTCCGTGAACGTATCCCAGGTCATCGTCGCTGCCGGTCGGACGGGCAACGTTTCGCCGGTGAACTCGCCAGCGAGACAGACCCCACTCGACTGTTTCCACTCCGAGTTTGTGTCGCGGTCATAGAGAACGAGGTCGTTGTCCGCAAGTTTGCCAGACACGCCGAGAGTCAGCGTCCGGCCGTCGACGGTCCGGTCGTAGACGACAGCGCTGGCGCACAGCGGACACCAGGTGACAGCGACCGGGTCGCCGCCGACCGTATCGTTGACGACTTCGTGGTTCTGGAGAATCCGCGTCGGATAGGCGCGGGCACCGGTGCCAGTCTCGACGACGATGACCGCCTCGTCTGACCGTCCTTCGAAGGAAGAATCGAACGTCGGGTCGTCGATGCTCTGAATCGCGTCTTTCGGGAGCAGGTCGACGACTGTGTGGTCGGCCATACAGCAGGTACGGCCGGGAGTCGTGTATACCTGACTGAGCCACAGGTGACCGACAGTGTCGCTATCGGGCGTCTACCGGGTTAATGTGACGTGACCGCGTTACGTGATACTCAATCACATTCAATAGCGAATCGTGTGACACCGCGTCCATGGGCCCAGACAGGCACCGAACGGTCAGCAACGGACTCCAAAGAGACAGTGGTGAGTGCTGATGGGAGCGAGTCCGCCTCGGGTCGAAGTGTATCTCCGGTCGCTGGCTCCGACCGACATCCGGGACACACAGGAGCAAATCGTCGACAGACTTCGGACACTCGACGATGAGGACCGAATCGAGGGGGTCGACTACACGCTCTGTGGGGAATGTGTCTGCCCGTCGTTGCAAACGGCCGAAACGGACATCGCGAAACTGCTGCTTCGGAGATACGAGTCCTTCGAGGAGTGGGCCGACAGCGCCGACCGGGAACTCGTCGGGTTCGAACAACGGGACACCGAGTCACTGCTGACCGGGACGAGCGTGACCGGCATCGTCTTTCCTCGGCTGACGCTCGCGGAGTACCGAAACGGAGAGCTCACCTTCGTTGCACCCTCGACGAACGGGTCCGAACAGACGAGTGTCGGCGACAGACTCGACGTGTACTGATACTGTCGGACAGAACAGTTCGCAACCGATGTTTGTCGAGACGGCGTCAGTCAGGATGAGTCCGACCACAGTGCCTCGCAATCGTTCAGGGATTTCTGTCCGACAGTATGACCCTTGCTGTGGATTGCACCAGTCGGTTACGCTGGCGTGAGATGCAGATTTAACTGTTCTTTCCCCACTCCCGGTCGTGACCCGACTCGACCTGCTCGACATCGACGACATTCCCGAGGAGTATCACTACTTATTCACCGACGACTACCTGGGTGACCGCCACATCTTCCGGGTGTGGGCACACAACCCTGAGTTGCTCGAAGCGACCCTTGAGTACCTGAACACCCTGTACGACCAGCTCACGCCGCGGACGAAAGAACTGGTGATTCTCACCGTCGCTCGCACCCGCGGAGCCCGCTACGAGTGGCACCAGCACGTCGACATCGCCCGCGACAAGGGCGTGACAACTGCGGAGATACGGGCCATCGGCGGTGACGACCTCTCGCCGTTCCCCGACGAGGAGTACGTCCTCCTGCAGTACGCGCGAGCGGTGGCAGCCGGCGACGTGACCGACCAGATACACCAGGCGCTGTGTTCGGCGTACGACCCCGGCGAGGTGGTCGCTGTCGGTCTCATCTGTGATTTCTACGTCGGCCTCTGTAACTACGTTGCCGCCGTCGAGTTGCCCTTCGAGGGCGGGGAGTTCTGTGGCTGGACGCCCGACGACGACACCATCGACGCACTCTTTGGATGAAACGCACGACGACACTCGCCGCCGTCGCAGTCGGCCTGGTCGCACTCGTCGGGACAGCGGCAGCCGCCGAGAGCGGTGTGGCCGCGCCGCCGACAGCGTTCACGATGGAGCGGTTCGTCTCCCACTGGTGGGTGTTTCCCGCCGCCATCGTCTTCTCGACGATTGCGCTCGCGTCGGGCGTCTCGGGAGCGCTGTTTTTCAGCCCCTTCTTCATGCTCGGTGTTGGGCTTGCCCCCGCACAGGCCATCGGCGCCGGCCTCCTGACGGAGGTCTTCGGGATGGGAAACGGACTGCGCTCATACGTCAAGCAGGGCGTCGTCGACTACCAGACCGCCAAGTGGCTGCTCGCGGGTGCAGTCCCCGCCGTCGTCGTCGGTGCCGTCGCCGCACACTTCGTCGACCCGACGCTCCTCAAACTCCTCTTTGGCGCCGGGTTGATTCTGCTGGGTGCCTTTCTCGTCTACTACGACCCCGCCGAAGAGTGCAAACCAGGAGAGTGCGAAAACGACTTTTTGAAGGAGAAAAACACCGGCCGCGGCACGAAGACCATCACGTCGACCGACGGCGAGACGTTCACGTACGACATCTGCTGGCGGCCGCCCGGTGTCGGACTATCGACGGCAGGCGGATTCATTACCGGCCTCATCAGTGCCGGCCTGCCCGAAATCGTCACGACGCAGCTCATCGTCCGGTGTCGGCTCCCGCCACGGGTTGCCGTCGCCACGAGCGTCTTCACGCTCGGCATCGCCGCCGGAGCGGGGGCGCTCGTCCACGCACTCACCGCGACGCCGGTCTGGTACGTCGTCGCCTGGTCGATACCGGGCGTTCTCATCGGCGGGACTATCGGCACTCGCGCCGGCAAGTACGTCCCCAGTGACCTGATGGAAATCGGACTGGGTATCGTCTTCGCGCTCGTGGGTGCGCTCGTGCTCGGCGTCGAGTTGCTGGCCTGAATCGTGTTCGAGATGCTGGTTTCGTGCGAGTCGATTGTGACTCGCTCACTCGACGGTAGCCGCGTTACCCTGACGTGAGATGTAGTTATCCGGCCGTGGATTCGTTCTGTACTGTATGACTGACGACGAGTTCGAACTGAGTGCACCGGAACTGACCCACGAGGACCTCCTCGTGCTGGAAGACGCTCGTTTTACCGAGGATACCGTGGCGCTCGTGACGGGTGCCGCGTCGGGCATTGGTCAGGCGACTGCCGTCGCACTCGCCGCGAACGGCCTCACGGTCGTCGGAGCCGACATCGATGGGAACGGTCTCGCGGAGACTGTCGCTCGCACCGAGGCGTTCGACGTCCCTGGCCGATTTCACCCGGTCGAAACGGACCTGACTGACGACGGCGATGTCGACGCGGTCGTCGAGGCCGCCGCCGACGAGGGTGACCTGCGGTACGTCGCCAACATCGCGGGGATGCAACACATCGACTCGATTGCGGAGTTCCCGATGGCAAAGTACGACCTGCTGACGGATATCATGCTCCGCTCGCCGTTCTACACCGCGAAGAAGGCCATCCCCCACATCAAATCGACCGACGACGGGGTCGGTGCGATTGCCAACATGTCGTCGGTCCACGGCCACTACGCGACCCAGGCCAAGCCAGCCTACATCACGGCCAAACACGGCATCACGGGATTGACACGGGCCATCGCCGCCGAGGGCGAGGGGACCCTCCGTGGCTTCTCGGTCTCTGTCGGCTACGTCATGACGCCGCTGATGGTCGACCAGATTCAGGACACCGCCGACGAACGTGGCATCTCCGAACAGGAGGTCGTCGAGGACGTCATGCTGGGGCAGGCTCGCACGAAAGAGATGATGACTCCTGCCGAGGTCGCGAACCTCTTCGTCTTCGGGTTCTCCAGTCACGCAGACCACCTCAACGGCGCCGACCTGCTCTTCGACGGCGGCTACACGCACACCTACGAGTAATTCATGAGCGAAACAACCAACGTCGCGATCGCCTGTCAGGGTGGCGGCAGTCACACCGCCTTTACCGCGGGCGTTCTGGAGAAACTGCTCGAAGCGTGTGACTGGGAAACCGAGTACGAACTCGTCGGCATCAGCGGTGCGTCTGGGGGAGCGTTCAACGCCCTCGCGACCTGGTACGGGCTGGTGACTGGCGACACTGAAACGGCCGCAACCCTCCTCAACGAGGTCTGGGATGACCTCTCGGCCACGGAGTACAGCGACCGGATGTTGAACTCCTGGCTGATGAATCTCAACAAACTGGAGTCGAGCGGAATGCCACTCCCCCAGCTCAGCCCCTACCAGGTTCCCGGCAAGGAAATCGGGAAAGACCGAATTCGAGAGGTACTGGAGACACACATCGACTTCGAAGCCATTCCCGACTACTGCCAGGCTGACGCGCCGGAACTGGTCGTTGGCACCGTCAACATCAATGCGGGCGTCTTCGAGACGTTCGTCAACGAGGACGTGACCGTCGACGCCGTGCTGGCCTCCGCAGCCGTTCCCAACGTCTTCGAGGCCGTCAAAATCAACGGTCACTACCACTGGGACGGTCTGTTCTCCCAGAATCCCCCGGTCGGCGACCTGATGAGCCAGCCGTCCGAGCGGAAACCCGACGAACTCTGGATTATCCAGATCAACCCACAGGAACTCGACAACGAGCCAAAAAGTATCGAAGAAATCGCCGACCGGCGAAACGAACTCTCGGGCAATATCTCACTGAACCAAGAACTGGGGTTCATCGAACGCATCAACGAGTGGGTCGCAGACGGCAAACTCCCTGCCGACGAGTTCACACAGACCGAAATCCACCGCATCGAGATGGGCGAGCGGTTCCACTGCTCGACGAAACTCGACCGTGACCCCGCCTTTCTCGCCGAACTGATGGAACTCGGCCGCGACCGAGCCAGCGCGTTTCTCGACGACCGCTGACCGGGCCACTACCG
>JAZKTK010000143.1:0-5735 GCA_036625595.1 Haloarculaceae archaeon
AGGTCATGTCGATGTCGAGGAACCGCTCGTAGTTCCCCAGGTCGAGGTCGACCTCGCCACCGTCTTTGAGAACGTAGACCTCGCCGTGCTGGAACGGATTCATCGTCCCGGCGTCGACGTTGAGATACGGGTCGATTTTGACCGCGGTCACGTCGAAGCCAGCGTTCGCTAGTAGGCGACCAGTACTCGCAGCGGTGATACCCTTCCCCAGTCCGGACATCACGCCGCCCGTTACGAAAATGAACTTCCGTCCCAGGCTTGGATCGTAGCCCGTCTCGGATTCTGTCGGCATATCGACCGTGTGCTGGCAGGACTCAAAACCGTTTCGAAGCGACCAGAGTTCGCCGCGCGAGCGACCGCGCCAGCAGGGACTGTGAAGAGTCGAACAGCACCGACTGTCGGGTCAAACAGTCACCGCGTTTTGCGGATGCACCAACCACACTCGGGGCAATTGAGCCGTTCGTCGTCGAACGTGAGTCCACAGCCCACGCACTCGAAGGGTGGCTTGCGACCGATACGGCTTCGAATCTGTTGTTTGATACTCATGGCAGGATTGTGCGTAGTCAGTCTATCTTGCCGCAGGTGCGACAGCGGGACCGGCCGACCTCCGAATCGAAGACGAGCGACCCCTCCTCACAGAAGCGACAGCCCATGTAACTGGCACAGCGCAGACTCGGCGAGTCCGGACGTTCGGTGGACGATGCAGATTCGACGTTTGAGTTGTTTACGCTCATCAACTACACCAATTGGTCGCCTTTACTAAAAACTTCTGGATGTATGACCTAGATAGTCCTAATATTCAACTATATTGTGTGGTATTGTCGACAGGCGGTGGACATTCGTCTATGTATTCGGTGAAATGAATCAGTTCGGCCGATTCGAGTGGCGCAGCCAGAGCTCGACTGGAAGAACGTCAAGCAGGCCCCACCGTCGCGAATACGTTCGCCCGGGCAGGTCACATCGAGTCTGCGAAATACGTCGCCACCGTCTCGGCGACGCGTTGCTGTTGCCCGGCGAAGAAGTGGTCTGCCGGCAGCGTCTCGACGGTGCGACCGCGGGCGCGAGCGCGCTCGGCGACCGGAACGGAGTCGACGGTGTCGTCGCGCTCGCCGTAGAGAACCTGAACCGGGCACGCGATAGCGTCGACAGCGTCGGCGGTCGATTCGCCAGCCAGCGTGCTCGCAGGTGCGAGCAGCGAGACTGCGGCAGGTGGCGTTCCATCGTCGCTCTCGTCTGCGGCCGCCCGGAGCGCCACGGCGCCGCCGAAGCTATACCCGAACAGGCCGACCGTCTCGAAGTTCTCGCGTGTCCACGCGAGCGCGCTCCGAGCGTCCGTTACCTCTGCGCGACCCTGGTCCCACGGACCGTAGTCGAAGCGCAGACAGGCAATCGAGTGGTCACCGAGCGCGTCGTCGACGGCCCGGAGCCGACTGTCGTGACGGTCACCACCCATCTGTGGATGGGGTGGACAGGCGACGACGGCTGCGGTCGCATCGGAGTTAGCGAGTGTCGCATGCACGTCTCGCGGCCCGGGCACTCGGAGCGTTTCGGACATACCTGAAGGAAACGCGTGTAAGAATTTTAAGTTTCGGCGGCCAACGTGTCGGTATATGGGAATCCTCTCGCGCGCGTCCTACGTCATCCGGTCGAAAATCAATGCCGTGCTCAACCGCTCCGAAGACCCCGGTGAGACACTCGATTACTCCTACGAACAGCTCCGAGACCGACTGCAAAACGTCAAGCAGGGTATTGCGGACCTGACAACACAAAAAAAGCGCCTGGAGATTCAGCAGCGCCGCCTCGAAGAGAACGTCGAGAAACACAACGAACAGGCGCGGGCCGCCGTCGAGCAAGACCGCGACGACCTCGCGCGGCGCGCTCTGGAGAAGAAAAAGCAGAAGATGACGCAAATCGAGGAGCTGGAAGACCAGATTACGGACCTCCAGCAAAAACAGGACCAGCTCGTCGAGAAGAAAGACCAGCTCCAGCAACAAATCGAGCAGTTCCGGACCCGCAAGGAGACGATGAAAGCCCGGTATGAGGCCGCCGAGGCCAGCGCTCGCGTCTCCGAGGCGATGACAGGGGCTGGTGACGAGATGAGCGAGATATCGAGGACAATCGAGCGCGCCGAGGAACGCACCGAGGAGATGGAAGCCCGCTCTGCGGCGCTCGACGAACTCGAGGAAACCGGGGCGCTGGAGAACCAGTTCTCGGACAAGAGCAGCCTCGACCGCGAACTGGAAGAGATGTCGCAGGACAAAGAGGTCGACACCGAACTGGAGACACTCAAATCCGAGATGGGCAAGGGCAGCGAGTCGACCGAGGAGGATATCGAAGCGGACGCGGTAGACGCCGAGAGCGACGACGTCGAGACACCGGATGTCGACGAGAGCGAGGTCGAAGCGGAACTCGAAGAGCTGAAAGACGAGGAGTAAGAGTTGCACGCGAGAGGACGAATCGTTTTGCGCGCTCACACGCCGTAGAGGACCGCGATGCCGAGCGTCGAGACGCCAGTCAACACGAGTAACAAGCACCGCGAGGCGGTCATATCGGGTGGAATCAGTTCCGTCACGAAGAGCACGATTGCGAGACCGATGAGTGCGAAAACGACGAGTGCGCCCACCGAGAGAGCCATACGGCCGCTGTGTTCGGATGGGCGAAAGTCGTTGCGGTCAGGTCAGCGACGAGAGCACTTCGCGAAGGTGTTCGGCGGCGTCATCGTCTTTCGGCCCGGCCGCTCGCCAGTAAACGCTCCCGTCTCGGTCGATGAGTAGCGCGTGAATGTCGTCTTCGTCGTCGATGTCGAGTGCGCGACGGACGACGCGCTTGTCGGTGTAGACGGTCACGGTCCGCTCGCGGGTATCGTCATCCGGGATGCCAACGCGCATCCCACCGTCGATGAACGACCGCGCCGGGGCGTACAGGCGGCTGATAACGGGTATCTCGTAGAATCGCACGTCCGGGAAGTCGCTCTCGACAGCGACCGCGACGTCGAGCCAGGTATCGACATCGGATTGCTGGGAGCGTTTGAAAGCGACGAAAACGAGGTTCAGCGGCGCTTCGAAATCGTCGGGGAGAGTGAGCGTGCGTCCGGTCAGCGTTTCGCCGGTGATAGGTGGGAATCGGGCTTCCGTCTGGATTGACATACACGCAGTACGACCCCGGGGAAAATAATGGGAGAATGCCAGCAGTCCGGTATCCCGCCGTGGCAGTGGCTCGCTGTCGGTTGCCTGTCTGGACAGGAGCCCCACCAGCCGGCAGAGTGGTCGGCGAGATAGCGCAGCCATTCGGCACGCTTTTTACTGCCCATCGGGTTGCCTGTGGTATGCGACTGCTGTTCATTCACTCCGACCATCTGGAGTTCGAGGCGCGGGAAAAGGCCGGACCCGACAGCCTCGCCGAGACAGAGGGGGTCCCGATGGAGGGACGCATGGAAGAGTGCGTCACGGCCTTCATCAGTGTCGAGTCCGACGACGAAGAGGACATCGACGGCGTCGTCGAGAACGCACTGGAGGAACTGCGGGACGTGACCGGCCAGCTCAACACCCGCAACATCGTCCTCTACCCCTACGCCCACCTGAGCGAAGACCTCGCCAGCCCCGACGCCGCAAAGCGCGTCATGCAGGACCTCGAATCCGAACTGGAAGCGGAGGACTACGAGATTCTGCGCGCACCGTTTGGCTGGTACAAATCCTTCGAGGTCTCCTGTAAGGGTCACCCACTCTCGGAACTGTCCCGCCACGTCGCTCACCACCGCGACGAGGAGAAAGACGAAGAGGATCTCGACCGCGAACCCAGCGACTGGCAGGTGATGTACCCGGGCGGTGACACCGACGACGCCGTCAGCGCCAAGGCTGATACCAGTTCAGACATGCAGGCCTTCATCGAGGACGAGGTCGAAGATGTCGTCGCCAGCCCCGGCGAGGAGCCGCCCCATCTCAAGATTATGAAAGAGAAGGAACTGGTGGGGTACGATCAACTCTCCGACGTGGGGAATCTCCGATTTTACCCACGAGGGAAGCTTATCCGGGACGCCCTGATGGCCTACGTCAACGACCTCGTCGTCGACTACGGTGGGATGCCCGTCGAGACGCCCATCATGTACGACCTGGGCGCGCGCTGTATCGACGAGCACGCGGGCAAGTTCGGCGAGCGCCAGTACCGCTTCGAGTCCGGCGACCGCCGGATGATGCTGCGCTTTGCCGCGTGTTTCGGCCAGTTCTCCATCATGCGCGACATGCACATCTCGGAGAACGACCTCCCGCTGCGCATCTACGAGATGTCGACGTACTCGTTCCGCCGCGAGCAGAAGGGTGAAGTCACCGGCCTCAAGCGCCTTCGCGCGTTCACGATGCCGGACATGCACACCGCCACGCAGGACATGGACCAGGCCCGCGAGGAGTTGATGAAACAGGCCAAGCTCGCACTCCAGACCTCCGAGGACCTCGACATCAACTACGAGCCGGCTATCCGGATGACCCGGGAGTTCTACGAAGAAAACGAGGACTGGGTCGAGGAAGTCGTCGACGAACTCGGCAAGCCCGCGCTGCTCGAAATTATCCCCGAGCGCCACCACTACTGGTCGGCGAAAATCGACTTTGCCGCCATCGACGGGCTGGGTCGACCAATCGAGAACCCGACGGTCCAGATAGACGTCGAGAGCGCCGAGCGCTTCGACATCGAGTACACCGACGGGACGAACCAGCACCACCCGCCAATCCTGCACTACTCGCCCTCGGGTGGTATCGAGCGTGTGATGGCTGCACTACTGGAACAGACGGCGACGATGGACAACCCGCGCCTGCCGACGTGGCTCTCGCCGACGCAGGTCCGGTTTATCCCTGTCAATCCCAACGACCACCTCGACTACTGCGAGGAACTGTCCGACGAACTCGAAGCGGTCGACATCCGCGTCGATATCGACGAGCGCGACGAGTCGGTCGGCAAGCGTATCGCCGAAGCCGAGACCGACTGGGTGCCCTACTACATCATCGTCGGGAGCGACGAAATCGAGGGCGACCAGCTTGGTGTCAATGTCCGCGCCGAGGACGAGGAAATCGACATGACGCTCGACGAACTCGTCGACACCGTCGAAGAAGATATCGCTGACCTGCCACAGCAGGCCCGGTATCTCCCGAAGCACGTCAGCAACCATCCGAACTTCACTGGTAACTGAGATACCAATCGTTCATCATCTAACGGAGATCCTTACCGGAGTGAGTGAGACAGTAGTGTTTGGCTTTTGTTAGATAGTCTCGTGCGAGATTCAGGGCGCGAATGCATCACTGATTAGTCGGTTAAAACGAACCAGAGACGGCGGTCAGTACAGGACTCTCACTGAGCGGCCAGATCGCCTCGTCCGCGAAGAATCGTGTTCCTGAGTCGAGGCAGATAATGGGTGAGATCAGTCGTCGTAAGGATGCCGACGAGGTGGCCATCGTCGGTGACCGGGAGCCGCCGGATCGAGTGTTCTTTCATCAGAGTGGCAGCGACGTGGATGTCTTCCGTCCTGTCGATCGTAACCAGTGGTGTACTCAGAAACGTAGCCACACGAGTAGACTTGATATTAGCCCCCGCTGCCACCTGCTGCATGATATCGGATTCGGTGACAATCCCGCGGTACTCGCCCGTCTCGGGATCAACCACGACTGCCGATCCGATATCGTGATCCGCGAACAGCGTCGCAACATCACAGGCCGTCGTCTCTGGCGGAATTGTTCGAACCGACTGTGTCA
>JAZKTK010000144.1:0-5727 GCA_036625595.1 Haloarculaceae archaeon
TCCGGCCAGCCCGGTCACCACTTCATCGACGTGTACCCGGCTATCTTTACCACCGAGGACGACGATCCCGACTTCCAGCTCAAGCCCCACCTCTCCTATCTGGACAACCATCCGGTCCGACCGCTCCCCGCCGCTCACTTCAGCTTCGAAGTCACTGAGTGACGCGCGCGACTACCCGTTCTTTCGATTTTCCGAACCGCGGAGCGCTGCCACCGTCCTCAACTCACCAACTCTACTGCCTGTTGAAAGCATCGTCACTTTTCACGTTATCAGTAGCGGGTTCTCGGCTAATATCACGTCATCAACCTAACTTGCAGAGAATACTTTTCGAAATACAAGCTATAATTTAATGTATTGGCACGGTTCCTGTCGACCATGCACCGAACTTCTGACTGCAATTCAGGGATATCACGGCGGACTTTTCTAGCGACTACCACAGCGGGTGCGATGGCGTCGGTCGTCGGCTGTCTCGGTGACTCGGGGTCGAGCAGTGCCCCGTCGGTCACGTACCGACACCGGTACCAGCGCTCCGGACTCGACGCGGCACCGAACGACGCGGGCGTCGAGATGGGCCTCTGGGAGGACGAGGGAATCGACGTCGAATTCGCCACGTCAAACGGGTCACAGCAGGCTGTCAAATCCGTCGCACAGGGGAACGACACCTTCGGGAACGCCGAAATCTCGGCAGTGCTCCGACAGATGCAGGAGGAGTCGTCGATTCGGATTATCGGGCAGGTCATCGACCCGATGGCCGGTGTCGTCTCGACCGAGGAGGCCGGCATCGAGTCCTGGGCGGACATGGAAGGGAAAACAGTCGCACAGTATCCCTTCGGTGCGACCGGGCCGCTCGCGATGGCAGCACTCGAGAAGGCAGGTGGCAACCCCGACAACGTCGAGACCCGGAACATGCAACCCGGCTCGGAGGAGGCACTGCTCATGGAGGGGAAAGCCGACGCAGCGGTCACCTACTTCCCGCAGGCGGTCGCCCGACTGGAGAAAAACGGCTACGGCACCAACGTCCTCATCCTCTCTGACGTCCTCGAGAACCTCGGTGTGGCACTGATTACGCGGCAGTCGGTCATCGACGACCAGTCTGAGACAGTGAACCGTTTCGTCAGAGGGTGGCTCCAGGCACACAAGAAATTCGCCACGGACCTTGACGGGGTCATCGATGTGTACCGGGACAACGTTCCACAGTTCGACGAGGAACTCGCTCGAGAGACGGTCGGTCCCATCTACGCTTCGCGCGTGCCGGACCCGGAAATCGGGACGTCGAAGGGGAAAGGCTGGACACCCACGGACCAACTGGAGACGACCCTGTCTGTCTTCCAGGACGCGGGACTGCTCGAGGAGACGCAGCCTGTCGAGGAGTACTACACGAACGAGTACATCGAAGGGAATCAGGAACTGGCCGTCGAGACGGCAGAGGCCTACTACGAGCAACTGGAAGACAACTACGATGTCGGCCCGAACTATGTGTGAGTGGGGGCTGACATCGTGTCTCGGGGGAGCCTATGGCGGAGCGTGAACTGAACGGTGTCCCTGCGCCGCTGGTCGACGTCTATGCGGCGCTGTCCCGTCGGACCGTACTCCTCCCGGGACTCGTATTCGTCTGCGTCGTCCTTGGGTGGGAGTTTGCGATTCCAGCACTTGGCGTCGAGTCGTATATCCTGCCGACACCATCGGAGATTCTGTCGAGCCTCGTCAGCGAGTTCTCGACGATTATCGAGCACCTGCAGTACACGTTGCGGGCCTTCGCGTACGGTTTCACGATGACTGTCGTCGGCGGCTACGCGCTCGCGCTGGCGATGTCACAGTCGTCGCTCGTGGAGACGGTGCTGTACCCCTACGTCATCGGTGCGCGGTCCGTTCCGATAATCACGCTCTTGCCTATCTTCATCGTCTGGCTCGGGTTCGGATTCCCCTCGATCGTTGCTATCGGCTTTCTCATCAGCTTCTTCGCGATGGTTGTCAACTCTCTATCAGGATTCAAATCCACTGACGACGAACTCATCGAGATGATTCGGAGCTTCTCGGGTAACCGCCGAGAGGTGTTTTTGAACGTCTATCTCTACTCGTCGCTGCCGTACGTCTTCGCCGGCATCAAAATCTGCGTTATCCTCTCGTTTACCGGCGTTATCGCCGGCGAGTATCTGGTCGGCACGAACGGCATTGGCTACCTCATCCTCCAGTACAACAACAACTTCGCGACCCCCGAAATGTTCGCTGCCATTCTGTCTATCTCCGCCATCCAACTCCTGCTGTTCGGACTGGTGGTCGCCATCGAACGCTCGGTCGTGAACTGGGATTCGAGAGTCTCAGGGGGAGTGTAAGCTGCCACCCACGACAGCCGTCCGAACTGGATTTTAAATATCACAGGGCTGTACTGGAGGGTATGTCCCACTCTCTCTCTGTTGCGGGACTGTCGAAGTCCTATGGGTCCGGACCGGACTCGGTCAGGGTTCTAGAGGACGTTTCCTTCGATGTTGGGGAAAGCGAGTTCGTCGCCATCGTGGGTCCCTCCGGCTGTGGGAAGACGACGCTGTTGAAGAGTATCGCGGGTGTCGTCGACTACGACAGCGGTGACATCGTCACCAGCACGGGGCCGATTTCCGGTCCCTCCGAAGACATCGCGATGGTGTTTCAGGACTTCCGGTTGCTCCCGTGGAAGACCGTCCTGGAGAACGTAGCCGTCGGCGCCGACATACAGCCCGACCGGACCGACCGCCAGCCAGAGGCGGTGGCCAGGGAGTGGATAGAGAACGTTGGACTGGCAGGCTCCGAGGACGCGTACCCCGCCGAGCTCTCCGGCGGGATGAAACAGCGCGTCGGCCTGGCGCGCGCGCTGGCGGTCGACCCGGACATCCTGCTGATGGACGAACCCTTCGGCTCACTCGATGCACAGACCAGAGACCGATTGCAGACCGAACTCCTCCAGTTGTGGGACACCGAGCAAAAGACGATTCTGTTCGTCACCCACGACATCAACGAGGCGGTCTATCTCGCCGACTGCGTGCTGGTGTTGTCCGCCAAACCGGCGACGATTACGACGACCCTCGACGTGAATATAGACCGACCGCGGTGGGACCGGCGCGTCGATATCGAAGGCGGTTCGGAATTTAAGCGGCTTCGAACGCGACTGCGAGCGGAACTCGGACTGACCGTGTCGTGACGGTCGTGTTACCCGGTTGTCCTCCGTTTCCGCCGTCGTCTCCGTCCGGGGCACCGGGGTGACTCGTTCGCACCTCGCGAGACGCACCGTTGCCTACGTCGCAGCACCGGATGCGATGATGCGCAGTCGTGTCATTGCGGTACTGTCTCCACCCCCCGGTTCAGGCTTGTCCTGGCTTATAGTGGCTGTAATCCCACTTCGGGATTTCCACGTGTTCGAAAACTGCGGGAGCGACAACGCGTGATGGATTCTCATGACCGATACAATCATTTGAGTTGGGTCGTAATTTCGGTGTATGACTGACGAACCGGGGCTTTCTTCGGACGTAGAAGACGCGCTCCAGGACCACCGCCGCGGTGGCGGCAACAGACAGGGGACGCTCGTGGTGAGCGATGACGAGGGATACGTCGGGGACACCATCATCTTCAAGGGTCGGAACCTCCCGGCGAACGAGCGATTCGACATCGAGTGGTACTCGACCAACGGTCGGTGGGGAATCCTCGAAGGCAACGAGGTCGTCGGACCGCAGTACGCTCGCCGCACCGACGTTCTCGCGACCGTCGAGACAGACGAATCGGGTGCCTTCGACTTCCAGTGGGAGGTCCAGGAGGACTACGGTGGGTCCCACCGTATCGACCTCAAAACCGACGACGGTGCGGTCGTCGACCGCGCCGAGTTCGAGATTCGACCGTGGTTCGAAATCAATCGAACTGAAGCGCCACTGGGGGAGACGTTCACGATCAGTGGCTACGGCATCGGACCGAACCTCGTCACGAACAACTACCAGGTGTCCTGGGACAACGGGACCATCGGGTTTATGACCGGCGTGATGAACCGTGGCACTGCCACCGCCGAAATCAGAGCCGTCGGTTCTCCCGGCGACCACGTCATCGAGGTCTGGCGCAGCTATCGAGGATTTCCCTATCTCCAGAACAACACCCAGTCGCCGTACGGTCCCGTCGGCGGCGACCGTCCGTCACGCTGGACCGTCGAGGTGACCGAACCCGAGACCGAACCCGAGACCGCCTGGATTGACTCCCAGTACGAGGAGGCGCCGCTCGACATCCACTATCCCGAACTTGACGAGGACACCGACGCCGAACTGGGCATCTGGCCCCAGCACGGCCAGGCCGGAACGATCGCGTTCATCACCGGGAGCGAGTTTCCGGCGAACACCGAGGTCGACCTCATCTGGTATCACCACGACGGTCACCGCATGCCCCAGGGCCCCGAGGAGTCACCGGACCTGAAAGTCGCCCCGGAACCCCGCCCCGACGTGTTGCCGACGGTCACGACCGACGACGACGGGACGTTCCAGGTCGAATTCGAGATTCCCGAAGCAATCGGCTCGACGCGACCGATAACCGCGATGGTCGACGGGCGGGAGGTCGCAGTGACGGGCTTTATGATGCAACCCTCCATCTCGTCGTACGGCCCGACCGAGGGACCGGTCGGGACCGAAATAGAGATAGATCTCACCGGTGTCGGCTGGACGAACTACGGGAACGCACCGGTGTTCGTCTACGACAACAAGCCGCTGGGATACGCCTGTGGTACTGGCGGGAACGACGGACTCGTCCGCGTCGAGATTCCGGCGACGGGCGAGCCGGGCTGGCACTTCATCGACGTCTACCCCTCCCTTTTCCACATGCGGGAGAACGACCCCGAGTTCGAACTCCGTGCGCACCTGTCGTACTGGGACAACCATCCCGGGCGGCCGCTGCCGGCCTATCACTTCGCGTTCAAAATCACGGAGTGAGAACCGACCGAAACGCCCAATTTGGCGCGGTGTGAGAGTCTCTCCATGACGCTTCAGCTTGCGCTGGCCTGTCACGACTACGCCTGGACGCAACCGCTGTGGGACGGTCGCGTCGAACCCGAGGGCGTGAATCTGACGGCGGTCGACTACCCCAACCCGGTCCGGTTCTCCCGGATGGTCCGCAACCTCGAGTTCGACGCCTGTGAGATGTCGATGGGGACATACCTCGCCTCGCGGGCGCGTGCCGAGGAGTTCCCGTTTACCGCAATCCCCGTCTTTCCCTTCCGGAAGTTCCGGCAGTCCTATATGTACAAACGCGAGGGTGCCGGCATCGAGTCCCCGGCGGACCTGGAAGGACGACGCGTCGGCATCGTCAACTGGCAGACGACGACTGGCATCTGGCAGCGAGGTATCCTCGACGACTATCACGGCGTCGACACGACTGCAATCGACTGGGTCGCGGCCGGCACAGAGATAATCGACGTCGACATCCCGGACGCCTACGACGTTGAGTACCTCGATGTCCAGGACAACACCATCTGGGTCCTCCAGGAGAAACTCGAAGACGGCGACATCGACGGCATCTTCCACCCCATCGACGCCGACGTGGCGGGTGGAACGCGGCTGTTTCCCGACGCCGAGGCCGTCGAACAGCAGTTCTACCGGGACAGGTCCGTGTTCCCGATTATGCACGCCATCGTCCTGAAAGATAGTGTAATCGAGGACCACCCCTGGGTCGTCCAGAAACTCTACGAGGCCTTCGAGCGGGCCAAAGCGGGCGGTCTGGAGGTGCTTG
>JAZKTK010000028.1:0-27135 GCA_036625595.1 Haloarculaceae archaeon
CAGCAGAGGGATTCCCACGGGCCCGATTTCGCTTTTGGAGATACATGACACCGACGACCACCGCACCGATAATCGGAGGAATAAACATCCCGATAAAGAACCCGACTGCCCACATATCCGCAGTGTCAATCCCTCGGCGGCGACCATCGATGTATATCCAGAGGGCACCAGCGATGCCAAGTGCCACCGCCAGTTGACCGGAGAGGTGGATACCGACCATATTGCACTATAACTCTATTTGACATAAAAGCGTTCTAGATTGCAACACGCGTTCCAGTTTTGACCCATAGTTACACAAAAATCGGGGGCAACGGACTCGAACAACGGAATCGGGACCGAAATCGTCACACTGGCAGAGGCCGTGGGTCCTCCCAATGACCATCGACATCCACGAGTTTCACCGCACGGCCGTCGAAACACCCTCTCACGAAGACGTGACGGCGATGCGAGAGCTACTCGTCGAGACGCTCGACTCGGGAGGAATCGAGCCGAGCGTCGACGATATCGGGACCGTCACAGCGACACGGGGTGGCGGGAGCCCACACATCGTCCTCAACACACATATCGATACTGTCCCGCCCCACATCGAGTACGTACGAGACGGTGACATCGTTCGTGGCCGCGGTTCGTGTGATGCGAAGGGGCCGCTCGCGGCGTTGCTGGCCGCATTTTTCGATGCTGCTGTCTCGGACGGGCGACTCACGCTCGCTATCTCACCCAACGAAGAGACGACCCAGACCGGCGGCGCACACCTCGCGGACACGCTCGACGCCGACGGCGTCATCGTCGGTGAACCGACCGGGCTCGACGTGTGTACGGCCGCGCGCGGACAGTTCGAGGGTGAGATAACGATTCGCGGTGAGAGCGCTCACGCCGCAGACCCGGCGAGTGGGAAGAATGCAATCCGTGCAGCGACCGTCATCGTACAGGGGATGGAGACGTACGACGACGAGTACGGTCCCGGCGAGCACGACTCGCTGGGCTGGCCGACGCTGACGCCGACGCTCATCGAGGGCGGCGAAGCGACTAACCAGGTCCCCGGGGAGTGTACAATCACCTTCGACCGGCGGTCGGTTCCACCAGAATCGGTTGACACGTTCGTCGCACAGTTAGAAGAGCATCTCTACCAGTTGCTCCCCCGCGGGATGGACCTCTCGGTAGCGCTGGCGCGCCCCGACATGCCCTATCCAGAGGCGTTTGCCACCGACGAAGGCGACCCACTGGTCGACGCACTCCAGCGGGCAAGCGGGGGCGACGTTCGTCCATTCGGTGCGGCCACCGAAGCCTCCTACTTCGCTACGTCGGCCCCTACTGTGGTCTTCGGGCCCGGTGTTCTCGCCGACGACGAGGGGCCGGTCGCGCACGCGGACCGAGAGTACGTCGACCGGAAAGACGTGGAGACGGCAGCCCGCGCCGTAACTGACGCCGTCTCGGACCTGCTGGGGTAACCGGAACCCACTGCCGCGATTTTTTCGTCTGTATCGGCGGTTTTGGATGTGTGGACTGGTTCAAAAATATACGAACCGAATATTCATGAGTTCGGAGGCTGAAGAACTCTTATGAGTGCAATATCCGTCTCTGGGCTGACGAAGAACTACGACGGCGTGTTAGCAAACGACGACGTGCACTTCAAGGTCGCCACCGGGGAGATTTTCGGGTATCTCGGCCCGAACGGCGCGGGGAAGACGACGACGATTCGGACGCTGATGGGGTTTCAATCACCGACCAGCGGGACAGCGACGCTTCTCGACGCGGACGTTCACGACGAGACAGCGATGGTCGCCGCAAAAGAGCGAGTCGGCTACCTCCCCTCGACCCCCGGTTTCGACGAGACGGCAACCGGAAACGAAGTACTCGATTTACACGCCTCGTTGAAAGGGGACGCCCGGCGGGCTGAACTGCTCGAGATGTTCGACGTGCCCATCGAGCGGGCGATTCGCGGGTACTCGACGGGGCAGAAGCAGAAACTCGGGCTGGTACAGGCGTTCATGCACGACCCCGACGTGGTGGTGATGGACGAACCGACAGCGGGACTGGACCCGCTGGTCCAGCAGCGGTTCAACGAGTTCGTCCGCGAGGAGAAACGGTCGGGGACGACAATCTTCCTCTCGTCGCACGTTCTGAGCGAAGTCCGACGAGTGTGCGACCGCATCGGCATCATCCGAGACGGACGAATGGTCACCGTCGAGAACGTCGAGGACCTCCTCCACCGGAGTGGGAAGTTCGTCCGCGTCCGCGTAGCGGCCGACGTCGGTCCCGAAACCGTCGGCCTCGACGGCGTCCACAACCTCTCGGTCCGGAACGTCAACGAGCGTTACACGGAGTCGGCTGTCGCCGCTGGAACCGGGACAGCAGTCGACACCGTAACCGAACTCACGTTCACGTACACTGGCGATTTCGATTCACTGATTGACTTCGTCAACGAGTATCGCGTCCTCGAACTTGACGTGGAAGAGGCGCCGCTCGAACAGGTGTTCATGCAGTTTTACGGGGGCGAGTCAGCGGCCACCGCAACCGACGAGGTGGATGCTTGATGTTCGAGTTCACTCGCTACTACGGTCGGCGACGGGTGAAGGGGTCGGTGGCGCTCGCTGCCGGCCTCGCGGCCCTCACCAGCCTGTACGTGTACATGTTCCCCTCCATCAGCGAGGGTATCGACCTCAATGCGTACATCGAAGCGATGCCCCCAGCGCTCCGGGCAGCATTTGGCGTGCAGTCGCTCGGTAGCATCGAGGGGTTCCTCGCTGCCGAACTGTACTCGTTCGGCATCGTCCTCCTGATGGGGCTGTACCTGACGTACAGCGCTGCCGCAGTCATCGCAGACGACGTGGAAGACGAACGGATGGACATGCTCCTCGCGCTTCCGGTGACCCGGTCGAAGATACTCCTGGAGAAGTTCGCCGCGTTGCTCGTCCCGATTGTGGTCGTGAGCGTCGTCCTTCCAGTCGTCGTCTATCTCGGCGTCGTCGCTATCGGAGAGTCCATCTCGGTGTCAGACCTCCTGATGGCCCACCTTCTGTCGGTGCCGTACCTGCTGACGACGGCGGCCGTCGGGCTGCTCGCGTCGGTCTGGTTCGACCGAACGAGTCTCGCACAGCGCGCAGCGATGGGCGTCGTCTTCGGACTCTTCCTGATAGACTCGGTCGTAACCAACACTGACTTTGCAGATTTGGGAGTGCTTTCACCGACGCGGTACTACGACCCCGCCGCAGTGCTGGTGCAGTCCGAGTACGACCTCGCCGGCGCTACCATTCTGCTCGTGGCGACGATACTGCTCGTCGGCGCGAGTCGCGCGTACTTCCGACGCAAAGACATCACCTAGAATAATGACCGGGAATTTCAGCGAGACCGAACGCGAGCGAATCCGGGAGCAGTTGCTCGCAGCGGGGCGAGACCTCTTCGCACAGTACACGCTCTCGAAGACGACGATAGAAGACCTCACGGATGCGGTCGGTATCGCCAACAGCACCTTCTACCAGTTTTTCGATTCCAAAACCGCCCTCTACGTCGCCGTTCTCGAACGGGAAGGTGAGCAGTTGACGCCACGACTAATTGCACCGCTGGAAGCAAACGATGACCCCGAGACGGCTATCGTGGAGTTTCTCACGACGCTCATGGACGAAATCGAGACGAATCCCCTGATTCGCCAGCTGGTAACAGACCCCGACGAGATGGAGCGATTTCGAGAGTACCACACCGAGGAAGAACGCCGGAAGGACCGCGAAGAGTCACTTGGCTACATCCTGCCGTACGTCGAAGCGTGGTACGAGTCGGGGTCGATTTCCGGGCCAGACCCGCAGACGATTGCGAATGCGATTCGCTCGGTGACGTTTCTGACACTCCACCAGGAAGATATCGGCGCAGCGCAGTATCCGGAGACGCGGGACCTCCTGATTCGGGCGGTCGCAGCCGGACTCACGGAGCCGTGAGTCGAATCAACCAAAGTGTGCGTACAACTGGAAGGCGACAACGACAGTCGCGAGAGCGGAGAGAACCACGAGCGAGTAGATGCGTGCGCCGAACTCTGTAGGTGGGTTTCTGAGACGGTCGAGATTTCGAAGCCGGTACAGTCCCGCAATCAAAAAGAGCGGCCCGGTCCCGAAAATCGCGAGCCAGCTCAGATCCGACTGCGTCCAGGTGAAGAGAACAGCGGCCCCGGTAAACAGCACACCGACGTAGACAAAACAGAGCGACTCGAAGCGGGCAGGGTTCATACTATCGCCAGCGCACCCAGGACAAAGAAACGCACCGTTGGCGATTGACCGAGACCCGCGTCAGACGACAGATGAAACTGACCGGTTCCAGTTTCAATACCCTGGCGTGCGACTCGTAAACGATGCTCGAAATGCTTCTCGGGGACGGTCTCGATGATGCAGGAGGCTACATTGCAGAAGTTATCTACGGTGCAAACGACGGTATCGTGACGACGTTTGCCGTCGTCGCGGGCGTTGCGGGGGCGAGTCTCGATCCGGCTATCGTGCTGATTCTCGGCATCGCGAATCTCCTCGCGGACGGATTTTCGATGGGGATGAGCAACTATCTCAGCCAGCGGTCGGAACTGGATTACCAGGCCGCACAGGGCAACACTGTTCAAACCATAACGAGGAAATCGCCCGCTTCCACGGCGCTGGCGACGTTTCTCGCCTTCATTGTCGCGGGCTGGACGCCACTGCTGCCCTACGCGCTCGCAGTCAGTTCGGCCTTCCAGTTCTCGGTAGTCGTCACTGCGCTCGCTTTTTTCCTCGTCGGGGCGAGTCGAACCCTGGTCACAGACAAACCGTGGTACACTGCAGGCGGAGAGATGTTCGTCGTCGGGATGATTGCTGCAGCCGTCGCATTCGGCGCTGGAGTTGCGCTCCGAGGGTTTGCGTAACGTCCTCAGAGTGAGTCCACGAGTTCGTCTGCGACGCCGGTGTACCCCGCAGGTGTCAGTGCCTGTAGCTCGTCGCGGACCGACTCTGGCACGTCGAGGTCCGCAAAGAGGTCGTGGAAGTCCTCGATTGTGACGTTCTTGCCCCGCGTCAGCTCTTTGACGCGCTCGTACGCGTCGGTGTGTCCTTCCCTACGGAGGATAGTCTGGACCGCCTCGCCGATGACTTCGGGCGTCGCCGCCAGTTCGTCGGCCATCACCTGCTCGTTGGGAACGACTTTCGCCAGCCCATTCTGGCACTTGTTGTAGCCGATGAGACAGTGAGCAAAGGCCGCGCCGATGTTTCGCTTGACCGTCGAATCCGAGAGGTCACGCTGGAGCCGGGACTTCGTGACGTAATCGCCGAGGAAGACCAGGTCGGAGTTTGCCTTCGAGAGGTTTCCTTCGCTGTTCTCGAAATCGATTGGGTTCACCTTGTGGGGCATCGTCGAGGAACCGGTCTCACCCTCGACGGCCTCCTGGCCGAGATAGCGGTCCGAAACGTAGAGCCAGGCGTCCAGGTCCAGGTCCAGCAGGACGTTGTTCGCGCCGCGGAGCGCGTCGAAGACAGTCTGGAGGTCGTCACAGGGGTTGACCTGCGTCGTGAGCGGTTCGTGGCGCAGACCGAGGTCAGTGACAAACGATTCGGCAAATGCGGGCCAGTCTACCTCGGGGTAAGCGGCGTGGTGGGCAGCGTACGTTCCACTCGCGCCGGCGAGTTTGCCCGACAGGCCGTCGGCGGCCTGGTCGAGACGGGCGATAGCACGACCGAGACGGGAGGCGTAGACGGCCATCTCCTTGCCGAAGGTGGTTGGTGTGGCGGGCTGACCGTGAGTGCGGGCGAGCATCGGCACGTCGCGGAACTCGCGGGCCATCTCCGCGAGCGTGTCACGAGTCTCGCGCAGTTCCGGCACCAGCACTTCCTCGACGGCCGGTTTGACGAGCAAGCGGTGCGCGAGGTTGTTCACGTCCTCGCTGGTGAGGCCGAAGTGAATCCACTGGGCGGCGTCGAGGTCCTCGGGCAGTCCCTCGCGGACGAAATACTCGACGGCCTTGACGTCGTGGTTGGTCGCCGAATATTCGCCGTACCCCTCGGTTTCGAGCTGTTTGACCATTTCTGCATCGTCCTCGTCGAACCACTCGTAGAGCGTTTCGAGGGTGACGCGCTGGTCTTTATCGATTGTGAGAGGCGTCGCTTCGAGGTCAGCGAGAGCGATGAGATAGTCGACTTCGACGCGGACACGGGCGCGCATCAACGCCTGCTCGCTGGCATACTCGACCAGTGGTTCGGTGTAACGGGCGTAGCGCCCGTCCAGCGGTGATACTGCCTGTACCGGGGGACGGTGGGTCATACTCCCACGTCCACGACTCCGGCGAAAAAGCCTGCCGGTCTTACCAGCCATCACCCGCGTCTGCGGCTCGCTGGTCCATGCCCTCACTGTCCTGTGCCTGCCGATAGTACTGTTTGTATCGTGCGACCTTCCGGTAGAGGACACCGAGCCAGAACCCGACGTAGACGAGGAGGAAGACCGCGAGGGTGACGGTTGTCAACGGCAGCGTACTCACGAGCGTGTTGTAGAGGGCATGAATGAAGACGGCGATGACCAGCCCTTTGACGACAATTGGGCCGCGGTTGGCAGGGTTGAACTTCGCCAGCCCGAGGTAGTAGCCGGCAAACGCCGAGTAAATGACGTGGCCCGGCCCGACGAACGCCCGGACGTAGGCCGTCTGACTCGCACCTTCCAGCTGTGCGGCTGCACCGGCTGGTGCGGCCGCAGAGTAGATGTTGATAATGTAGATGAAGTTCTCGATGGCAGCGAATCCCAGGCCGGCGATAGCGCCGTAGACGACACCGTCGATGACAGCGTCGAACCGGTCGTCTTTGTAGGCGTGAATCCGAATCGAGGCCCACTTCACCGTCTCCTCGATGGGTGCGACGACGAGGAAAAAGTACAGCGGGAGTCCGACGACGGGGATGATGCCAAACACTGGTGACATGACCGTGTTGACGATGGCAGCGAAACTCGCAAACAGGATGCTCAAAAGAAAGGTAACGGCCATCGGTTCCAGCGGTTCGCGCCGCGTGGGGTCGTCAAACCAGAGGTACGCCGCCAGTGCGAGTGCGGGCACCACCGAGATAGCGCCGAGTGCACCCAGGATAGGCTGTTCGGCGACGAAGAGAGCGATGACTGCAGACTGTGCGAGAAAGAGGAATGCTGCGACGGAGATGAGCGACCACTTTCGTGCCTTCCGCAGGCCACCAGTCAGGTTGACGGCGAACCTGTCGAGACGGCTCCGGACCTCCCACGTCGCAACGTCGTAGAGGTCCGTCGTCTCACCGAGTACCTGCTGTATCGGGTCCCACTGGCCATTGGGTCCGGGACCGGACGCGTCTTCGGGGGTTCGCGCGATTTCGCCACCGGTGTCGGATTCGCTATGTGACTGGTCACCATCGACACCCGGTTCCCTCGGTCCGTCAGCGTCGAGAGACGTATCCTCTCGGTCTGACTCTGTCCCCCACTCATCGTCTGGCATACTTTCGCTTTGGCGGTGACACTCCTAAAAGGTAGCACCGACAGCTTCGAGGCGTGAAGCTCCGATACCACTTTAATACCACCGGCTACACAACGCAGATGTGAGTGAGGACTGTGGCATCGAGGACGTGGCAGCACTCCTCGAAGACGAGACTGTCCGCACTATCCTCACAGAGACGAGTGTCGAACCAATGTCAGCGAGCGCGCTCAGCGAGCGGTGTGGGGTCTCCGAGCCGACCATCTATCGCCGGCTCGAAGACCTCCGGGAGTGTAATCTCATCGAGGAACGGACCCGTCCGGACCCGACCGGCGGCCACCACCACCAGGTGTACGCGCCGCGCCTCCAGCGCGTGACTATCGAACTCGACGACGGGACGCTGACGCTCGACGTACAGCGCGAACAGAACATGGCAGACCGGTTTACCGACCTCATCGAGGGGATGTAGCATGGAAATACTCCTACAAATCGCACCCCCAGATATTCCAGACTGGGCACGGCTTCTCTCGCAGGGAATAAGTGTGATCACCGCGCTCGTCGGCCTCGCCATCGCCTATCAGGCCTACAGGGGCTACCGGCGCAACGACAGTCGGCCGATGCTCTTTCTGGCTATCGGGTTCGCCCTCAGCGTCGGCCTCCCGTTCGTAATGTTGATTCCGCTCCTGCTGTTTTCGCACATCCAGGCGGCAACCGCAGCGATAGCCATCCTCTCGAACGTCTTCACGCTCGTCGGGTTGGCGTGTATCCTCTACGCGCTCCGGATGCCAACCTGAGATTCGCAACGCCTTTGCGCGCGCCGCGCGGGCACTCGAATATGAAACTCGCCGGCATGGCTTCGAACCGCGGCCGAAATCTGATGAACATCGCCGACCGCGCCCCGGGCGGTGCGGAGTTCGCTGTCGTCCTGACCAACTCCGAGGACGCCCCGGTCGTCGAGAAAGCCGAAAAACGAGGCATCCCAACCGAGACCGTCGTCCAGAAAGAAGGCGAATCCAGGAAGGAACACGAACAGCGCGTTCTCGACGCGCTCGCCGAGCACGACTTCGACCTCGTCGCGCTCGACGGCTACATGCGTATCCTCTCGGATACCTTCCTCGACGACGCACCGACGACGTTGAACGTCCACCCCGCACTCCTGCCGTCCTTCCCCGGTATGGACGCGTGGGGAGACGCACTCGACGCTGGCGTCTCCGTCACCGGCTGTACGGTCCACGTCGTCACCGACGCTACCGACGACGAGGGCAACGTCGTCGAAGAACAGGTCGACGGCGGCCCCGTCGTCACACAAGAACCCGTCCCAATTTACGAGGGCGACTCCAAATCCGACCTGCAAGACCGCGTTCTCTACCAGGGAGAGTTCAAAGCGTACCCGCGCGCGATTCAGTATTTCGCCGAGGACCGCGTGACTGTCGACTACGACACCAACACCGTCGACGTGGCGGGCGACGAAGGTGGGAAGTTCCCCGGTCGACGCATCGCCAGCCACGACCGCACCGCGGACCTCCGGTACGGCGAGAATCCCCATCAGGATGCGGCGCTCTACGCCGACTACACTGTCGACGAGGCCAGCGTCGTCCACGCACCCCAGCTTAACGAGGGTGCAAAGGGGCTCTCCTACAACAACTACAACGACGCCGACGGCGCGTTGAACCTCATCAAGGAGTTCGACGAGCCGGCCGCCGCGGTTATCAAACACACAAATCCCGCTGGCTGTGCCACCGCCGACTCGGTCGCGGAGGCGTACGACCGCGCGCTCTCGACGGACCCGATGAGCGCGTTCGGCGGCATCGTCGCACTCAATCGGGAGTGTGACGCCGAGACCGCCGAGCAGATTATCGACTCGTTCAAGGAAGTCGTCGTCGCGCCGGGCTACACCGACGAGGCGCTCGACGTGCTCTTCGAGAAGGAGAATCTTCGAGTTCTCGATGTGGGCGAACTCGGCGACAGGACGGACGCCCTGACCGAGAAACCGCTCGTCGGTGGGCGACTCGTACAGGAGCGCGACCTCCAGACCGTCACAGCAGACGACCTCGAAGTCGTGACGGAACGGGAACCGACCGACGAGCAAATCGAGTCGATGCTCTTCGCCTGGCAGACCATCAAACACGTCAAGTCCAACGCGATTCTCTTCGCGAAGGGTACCGAAACCGTCGGTATCGGCATGGGACAGGTCTCCCGCGTCGACGCCGTCCACCTCGCCGGGATGAAGGCAGAAGAACACGCCGAAGGGAAAGACGCCGAGGGTGCGGTGATGGCGTCGGACGCCTTCTTCCCGTTCCCTGACGGCGTCGAGAAGGCCGCAGAAGCAGGCATCGAGGCTGTCATCCAGCCAGGTGGCTCGAAGAACGACGACATGGTCATCGAGGCGGCCAACGAGCACGATATGGCGATGGTCTTCACCGGGAGTCGGTGCTTCCGGCACGATTGAACAGAGTGAAAGAGTGCCGGAAGCCCGAAAACGAGCGTAGCGAGTTTTCGGTGCTTTAGATACAACTAACAGGAGTGTCTAAAGCTCCTCAGAGCCTGCTCTGAGGATGTTTCCGGCACGATTGGATTGAGCAGTAGCGAAGGAATACAGGCCTCGTTGAAACCCTCGATTAGTGATGAGTTTCAGCGCCCGTGCTGAATCCACGCTCTGGATTCAGCACGGCAGTATCGGCGGACGAGGCGAGAGCGGAGAGCAAATCCGGTCAGGCTTTGGGACACATTTCGGTGACCGGTCTCCCTGACAGTAACCTTCAGAAACCGATATCAAGTTGCCGCTGCTCGCTATCGCTGGCCGACTTCGATAAGCCAAGGCATGACGTACGTGTATCCCAGCGCGGTGAGTATTCCCAGCGAACTCCCCCAGACGATATGATTCGCCAGTAACCTGAGGGAGAAGTTGGGAATCGACGCGGACATACCGAGCAGCTGGAGCCAGACTGGTGCGATGAAACTAGCGGCAATAATCCAGACGACAATACCCCAGATGATACCGATGGCTACGTAGGTCCAGGTGGTGTTTTGGTACCGTTCCAGTGCGAACGAAAGCACACCGACGTACATGAATCCGAAAACGATGCTATGGAATTCATGGGTAAGCCAGCCGATGACCGGGTCAACGGTTCCGTAGAAGATACCGATGCCTGCTACAGACCCGCCCAACAACTCCGACACAATACCGTATGGAACACCGGCGACGAGTGCTGCAATAGACGCCACGACAAGATGTGGGGCGGCGGGGCGGATACTCGCAAGGTCTGATCTGCTCGGGCCAAATTTTGTCTCATCAGTTGGCACTCGAGACAGAGTCACAGTAACTGTTGTTCCCTGTTCATTGACAACAGTATCAATGCTCCCCCCATAACTCGTCACGAGCAACCGGACAACATTGAGACCAAAACCAGCTCTCGGATTGTCGAACTCTTCTATAGTACCGGATTCGAGGAGAGATTGCTGCGTGTCGGGGAGTCCCGGACCGTGGTCTGTGATGCTGATGGAGGCGGAGGTCGGTGTCGTGTCTACTTCGACAGTCGGCGACTCATCGTTCCCGTGAAGAATAGCATTTTCGAGTAGATGCCGCAAGACGAACGACAGCCTTTCATTGGCATACACCGACAGAGTCTCCGGAAACGACCCAACAGAAACCTGTGTGTCCGGATACTGGTCAGTGACTCTCGCTATACTTTCTTGGAGGTCCTCAGTGAGATTGCGCGGGGTTAACGAACTCCCACTGCCTGTTTGTTCGGTGAGATACTTCACTCCCTCAATTGTCTGCTGAATGTCAGCTGCCTGGTTATCGATGATGGTCATCGGTTCCGGATTCCCGCTGGGATCGACATTTGTGTACCCACGGATCGCAGCGACAGAATTGAGTACCTTATCACGCAGCAGTCGGTTAAGCGTCACCAGGCGGTTTGCCTGTTCTCTGAGTTTGGTGCGTTGTCGTCGGTTGCGTGCAGCATAGAGACCGGTTAACGTCCCACCGACACTTCCGCCGATAAGAAAGTTCGACAGATACGTCTGCGATCGCACGGTCGTGACTCCTATCGACCCATCGGGAGAAGAGCCGACCAACGTCAAAATTACTAAAATAAACATCGTTACAACTCCGATGACACACCAGATTGCTGTTGTTCGAACCATCGCTTGGTCAACATCCGCAACAGCTAGGGCGACTCCAAACGCAGCGAGTCCGAGACCAAGTGCAAGCGGCACGACACCTGCCAAATAAAACTGGACAGCATTCTCGTAGAGTGCGAGTGTCACTGTGAACCGGGTGAGAAAAAATCCGATTCCACCAACGACAAATCCTCCGTAATTGATGCGGTTGCCCATCTAATTACAGATATGTCACACCAAAGTCAAAGAAGTTGCTCCTAGATTTTCACCGGGGTGAAATTCGCTATACCGACTGATCCAACACCCGTAATTGGAGGATGTCACGCGAGATACGCGCCTGCCATCTTTCACTGACGCTATCGACCCACCCATTCTCTGGCGTAATCAGCGTGACAGACTCAGAGCACGGATTTAGCACGCAGGCTCATGCAGTAAGAGAGTGGCCCCGGCGACACTTCCGCCTTGATATCACAGGTCAGCATAGCGCACCGTGGTTTCAGTCCAATGCCTTTTTTCTGTCGCCCGCAGTTGGTGATGATACCAGACTCGGATCGATCAACTCAGCTGACAACTGTGAGCCCAGCGTAGTCAGCGTAACCTGATTCTGCTGTGAGTCCCACGTGAGAAGTCCCGCTTCCGCCAGCTTCGGGAGATGCACGTGGTGAAGTCTGAGTCTCATCGCGTCCGATTTATTCTGGGTGGAGACATTCTCCCGCTCGAGGAGCTTTTGTACCACATCCTCGATTTTCGCCACTGGAACGTCGTGGAGGTATCGGAGTAACTCACGCCTCTCGCCGCGGGCCAGCGCGGCATAGATTCTGTTCCACCCCGAGTGGTCTACGGTTGGCATTATACAGGAGTTCGATGCAGTCTCTCCTGAGTCTTTACCTGTTATGTAAGTCACTATAACTGCTCTGCCTGATTGGAAAGTCATCACGACGGATCCAGTAACACTTGTTTTAACACTTTGTTGGCCCCTCTTCGAAGATTCTCCGAGACGGTCTGTTCAGTGATACCGAGCTTGCCACCGACTTCACCGAGTGTCGTCCGACGAGGGACTTCGAAATATCCATCTCTGACAGCTTGAAAGAGCGTCTCTTGTTGCGAGTCGGTCAACTCAAACTCCGGAGGGTCTCCCCTATCTATCAACGTGTTCAAGCGGTTCAATTTGAGCGAAATGTTATTCTTTCGGCAGAAGTTATTGAACTCGGCGAATTCAGCTTGCGAATCGAATCGTATTCGAAAGAACCACTCCTCTCTTCCACGGGCTTCGAGAATAGTCGCGTCGGTTTCAGCCATTCCGTCAATGAGCGTTTCCGCCTCGTCCTCCCAGTCGATGCGGTACAGAGCGCTCCCGTTTGTTTGATCCAACTGTGTGAGGTCTATGACTTGCTCGCTAGCGCGGAGCGACGCCTCGAACTGATCAAGCTCATCCCCATGTATCCAGACGTACGGCATTATCCGTCGAGACGCCGGGACAACGCGCTCCATCTCGATGTGAGCGACGGGATCGCGGGTAAGTATCTCACCGAGGAGAAACTCATCGCCATCGATAGTGAACTCCGCAACAATGCTCATACCCGAAATATCGGTCTCAAGTAGTATGAATACCCGCTAGGCGACCCCAACGGTGAAGTGTTGCGAGACGCGCCCCCTTTCCTTAGTACCCCTTTGGTGTCACAGGCTGAAGAGCCCAATAGAGCCGGAAAACAGTATTTTCTGCACGGTTGAACGCGGTAACAGAACGCCAGGAGTGGACCTTGAGAGACTCTGGCTGAAATTTATCCGCTCTCTCGCCTATGAATTAGCCATGCCACTCTTGCAGTTCGATACGTCCGTCGAGATGACCGGCCTCGAGAAACAGGAGTTTGCGGCGACCGTCCGAAAACTGTACAGCGAGAAGATGCAGACGGGGACGAGCCACGTCGCAGTCGTCGTCCGCCCGCGGACGCCAGCAGAACTCTCGATTGGCCGGGAAACGGACGACCCGCGGTTGCTCTTTCTCGACGCCGAAATTCGTACGGGACGGTCCGCCGACCGCAAGCGTGAGTTCGCACTTGCCGTCATGGACGCCGCGGCACGGAACTTCGGGGTGCCGAAACCGAACATGAAAGTCGTGTTCACCGAACACGAAGGTGAGTCCATGATGGGCTACGACCGCGTCGGGTCGGAGTGGAGTGCTGACGAGGCAGACGAGCAATAGCACTACTTTGACTCAGGCCCATCTCGATGATACATAAAATTACGGGCGAAACCGCCGACCGAGCAATTGAACGAGAGCTTATAGGAGATAGCAGACACAACGTCGGGTATGGTTGTGAGTGGACTGCGCGACCGTACCGAACGACGGCATCTCGTTCTCGTCGGTCTGGCAGTACTCGTCGCACTGGCAGGCTGTGCTGGCGGGACTGGCAACGGAACAGAGACGCCGGCGAACACCACGACGCCGAACGAAACCCCGACAGACAGCGTCGACGGCAACGAATCCAGTCTGACACAGAACGCCAGTATCGACAACTACACCGCCGGCGAAGCGCTGGAGAGCGACCTGACGCCGGCCGAAGAATTGTCGGTGAGTGGCGACCAGGTTGCAAGTGACGCAAGAACAGTTCTCGAAACCGTCAGTGCCTACCGGTTGACCGGGAACTCGACGCTTCGCACCCAGTCGAACAACGTCGACCAGAGCCAGGAGATAACCCGGGAGACACGCGTCGACCGCGAGCGGTCGCGGCTGGCAAGTAATCAAACGGTGTCCGTTCGCGGACAGACGATAACCCAGGCGACGTACATCGTCGACGGCACGCTCTACCAGCGAAGCGAGCAGTTCGTTCGGCAGTACAACTCCGAGTGGGTAAAACAGGACATCTCCGAGAACTTCTCGGAGGTGTTCGGGACATCCGACCGGCTCGCACTCTACGAGCGGATGCTCGGCAACGGGTCGGTGAGTCTAGAGGGCGCACAGCAGGTCGACGGTGCGGACACCTACCGACTCCAGGTCAGAACCGATAGTACGAGCTTCGCTGACGTGTTCGGACTGCCGTCCGCTTCAGAATCTGACGTGGCGATGGTGACGACACTCTGGGTCGACACCGAGTCGTCGGCTGTCGTTCGAGCCGAGGGTGCACTCGAGATGGTGACAACCCTCCAGGGACAGCCGACGGTCGTCTCGGGAACGTACGTCGAGCAGTTCGAGTACACCACCGTCAACGTCTCGTTGCCCGAAGAAGCGGGGACGGCCGTCGAAATCGGCACCGACGGGTCGGCCGGCTAACTACCGACGATGAGAGGGTATCTGCAGCGATTCGGGCTCTGTCTGCTCGTCGTCACCCTGGTGACTGCCGGCTGTCAGGCGCCAGTCGGGGACGCTGGGCGTAATACAACGACGGCACCGGCGACGCCACTGGACGAAACCGAGCCCGCCGCTGGGCCGGCACCGAACATCACCGTGCTGAACGGGTCACTGGGGCTGGACCCCGGCGAGGTGTTCGCCCGCGTCCAGCGCGTGTCTGGGACGAACGTCACTGCCCCGGCAGCAGTCCGTGTGTTCGACACCTCTGAGGAGTTCTACAACAGCACTCCGACGGGTCTGGGGCCGAACGCGCTCCCGCAGTTCTGGCGCGTTGCCGGCCTGGAGACGGAATCGGTCAACAGTTCCGCACTCGAGATTCAGAAAAACGGCTACGTGACCGGCACCGGAGCGGTGACTATCTACCTGAACCCGAACACGACCGTCGCCGACGAACGACTCTTGCTGGCACACGAGTTTACCCACTACGTCCAGATTCAGGAGAATCAACAGACGGAGTTGAACGGCGCACTCGGCGGGCGGACGACCCAGTCGGCGTACGTCAGGCGTGCGCTCATCGAGGGTGCGGCGGTGTTCACAACGGACAGCTACGTCCGGGAGTACGCGCCCGGAGAGCAACTGAACTCGCCGTGGTACGACGAAATACAGACCAGCTATCCCGCCGGGCACGTCGGCCAGTTCCAGAACGGCCGGTACGTCCACGGTCACGACTACGTCGCGGAACGCGTTGACTCGCCGACTGAACTGGGGGACGTATACGAGAACCCACCCCGAACCGGGGAACAGTTGCTACACCACCTCGCCCCCGGTGACGAACAGCCGACCGACCTGACGGTCGACAGCACCACCGGGGACGACTGGGTCGCGAGCGGGACCGACAGAATGGGTGAGCCGTTCGTCCGGTACGCGCTGGCGAGCGACGTTGGAACCGAGCGAGCCGTGCGCGCAGCGACAGGCTGGGGTAACGACTCACTCCACGTCTTCCGCCCGGTTGACGGCGGAAACGCGAGTTACGTCTGGGTGCTCGACTGGGACGACCAGGCGAACGCCAGCGAGTTCGAGCAGACACTCCGCTCGGCGCTCGACGCTCGCGGGAACGCGACCGATGAAGTCTGGTCGCTCTCAGATAGCGACGCTGCTGCAACGATTACCGAGGTCGACGAAGAGACGACAGCTATCGCCTTCGGTTCCGAAACGTTCGTCACCACGACCACTATCACTGGAGCCGACGGCTCGGTCAGTATCGAGACAGAATAATCGAGAAGGGTCAAAACGGGCAGCAGGTCAGTTTGGACCGCAACGAGTACGACCAGGGAGGCACAACGAACAGGCATGAGTGACCACGGCGAGGCCGAACTCGCGGCTCTCGACGACAGAGACGGCTGGACGCGAGAGGGACAGGCCGCCCGCGTCCACTACAGCGGTGCGACCGACCGGTACAGCATCGAATACTACGCGCCGAGTGACTGCGTTGTCTACTGGAAAGTGCCGCCGGAGGACCACAGCGCGACGGCCGTCCCAGTCGGTCGGTCGACGGTTCCGACGCCGCTTCGCGAGCGCATCCGCGAGGACCTGGCTGCGGCAGATATCGACCCCGACATCGAACAGCGAACGCTGTAGCGACCCACGAGAACCGACGTGCGACAGTGAGAACCGATGGGCTAAAGCGGGCAGGACCGATTCCAACAGGCATGACGTTCCACGAGGCGGCGAACTTCCTCTTTGGCCTCCGGCGGTACGCGCCGCGGCCGGGGACCGACGCCACTGCGGCGCTGCTCGACCACCTCGGGAATCCCCAGGAAACCGTCGATTGCATCCAGATTGCCGGCTCGAACGGCAAGGGGTCGACGGCCCGGATGGTCGAGTCGACGCTCCGCGAAGCGGGGCTGTCGGTGGGGCTCTACACGTCGCCACATCTCGACGACGTTCGCGAGCGTATTCGCGTGGACGGGCGAAAACTCCCGGAGGCTGCGCTGGTCGAGTTCGTCGACGAAATCGACTCGTACGTGACCGACAGCGCTGCCGACGGCGACGCACCGACGTTCTTCGAGACGCTGACCGCGCTCGCACTCTGGGAGTTCGGTCGTCGCGATGTCGACATCGCCGTCCTCGAAGTCGGTATCGGTGGGCGCTACGACGCCACCAGCGTCGTCGACCCCGTCGCCGGTGCCGTCACCAGCGTCGCACTCGAACACACCGACGTGCTCGGTGAGACGGTCGAGGAAATCGCCCGCGACAAGGCGCACGTCGCACCAGCCGACCGACCACTGGTCTGCGGTGCCGACGGCCAGGCACGAGAGACGATTGCCGACGAAATCGGCGACATACTAACCGTCGGCGGCCCGGGCGACGACGTGGCCGTCGCGTACGGGGGACGCGACGGGCTGGAGAGTGTCGTCTCGCTCGACGGGCGAGGCTGGACAATCGAGACGCACCTGCCGCTCCTTGGTGACCACCAAGCGCACAACGCCGGTATCGCGGCGGCACTCGTCCGGCAGGTCACAGACGTCTCTGACGAGATACTCGCGCGTGGGCTGCGAAACGCCCACTGGCCGGGCCGGTTCGAACTGCTCGGCGAGGACCCGCTGGTCGTCCTCGACGGGGCACACAACCCGACCGGCTGCGAGCGCGTCGCAGAAACGCTCGACTCCTTCGAGTTCGACGACCTCCACGTGGTCGCCGGTGTGATGTCCGACAAGGACCACCGCGGTATCGCTGCAGCCTTCGAGCAGGCGGCACACGTCGTGGCTTGCGAGCCGGACCGCGACCGAGCTGAAGAGGAGTCGGTCGTCGCACGTGCGTTCGAGCGCGAGACCGATGCCGAGGTCGAGACACGGGCCGACGTGGCTGGAGCGCTCGACATCGCGCTCGACGCCGCAGACGATGACGATTGCGTCCTCGTCACCGGGTCGCTGTACACGGTCGCAGAGGCACGGACCCGATGGAGCAGGACCACAGTTCCCAAAGAGATTGACTCGGTGGCCGAGGCACGCGAGGTCATCGGAGACGCGCACGTGACCGAGGCCGGTGCGTGGCGGATGGGCGGAAAGGGCGTCCATCGCATCCTCAAAACACGCGTCCAGCCACGACAGGCGCAGTACCTCAAAGAGGAGTTACTCTCGCTTGGCGGCGAATGTGCGATTTCGGGGCTGAACGACCAGGACGAAGAGAATCTCTCGGTCGTCATGATGGGGACGATGGCCCAGTTCAAACGCCTCACGGACAAACTCGACGGACAGCCCTATGGGCTAGCGACCTTCGGCCGCGAACTCCGGGAAACGCTCGACATCGGCGTGGAACCCGACCGTCGGGGGTACCCGTGGGAAGACGGGACGGCAGTGATGGGTATTCTGAACGTGACACCAGATAGTTTCCACGACGGCGGCGAGTACGACGCCGTTGCCGACGCCATCGCCCGCGCCGAGGAGATGGTCGCGGCCGGTGCGGATATCATCGACGTTGGCGGAGAGTCGACCCGTCCCGGCGCAGAACCGGTTCCGGTCGACGAGGAGCGCTCACGCGTCGTCCCCGTCATCGAGCGCATCAGCGACCTCGATGTCCACATCGCCATCGACACCAGAAAGGCCGACGTGGCACGCGCGGCGCTCGCAGCAGGCGCAGATATTCTCAACGACGTGTCGGGCCTGGCAGACCCCGAGATGCGACTGGTCGCAGCCGACCACGACGTTCCGGTCGTCGTGATGCACTCCATCGATACGCCAGTCGACCCGGAGCGAGACGTTCCATACGACGACGTGGTCGAAGACGTCATCGACGAACTTACTGAACGCATCCTGCTCGCGGAGAAGGCCGGACTAGACCGCTCGCAAATCATCGTCGACCCCGGACTCGGATTCGGCAAATCTGCCAGGGAAAACTTCGAACTGCTCGGCCGTATCGAGGAGTTCGCCGGACTGGGCTGTCCGGTGCTGGTCGGGCATTCACACAAATCGATGTTCGCAGCGGTCGACAGGGACGCCGACGAACGCCTGGAGCCGACGATTGCGGGGACCGCAGTTGCCGTCGAACACGGTGCAGACATCGTCCGCGTTCACGACGTTGCCGAGAACGTCGCTGCAGTCGACGTGGCGGAAGCGGCCGCCAATCCGGACGTACTCGACAGCGAGTGACGTGGCTCTTTCACTCGTTGGCTCCTGTCCTATCGGATGAGAATATCTCACAGGCCAGCCACAGTGTCACGCGGTACCATGAATACAGTCGAGAGCGTCGTTCCAAGCGCTCCTGTCCGGTGCCATCCGTCCACCGCGGCGTCGGACGGACGATAGCACAACCCAACCCCGACCACACGACGCTGTGTCCGATATCCCGCAACGCGAAGTGAGATTTGGCGTGTAAACACCGTAGTCGCTCGATAGTCGCTGACACTCGCTTCGTACTCCACGACTGGTCCACCCTTCGTGATATCTTCGTTCACCACTACATATCGCTGTAGGCCGGTATAGCGAAACATAGCCGTCAGATACTAACTGTCTAGATGGTCACCGGCCCAGTGTCTGACCTGGCAGTCACTGACTTGGTATCCGACAGCCCCCACGCTAATTCGGAGGGCTTGGGAATAAATCTCTGCCCGAGAGGCGAGGAAATTTCGACATTCTCCCCAGGAAAACCGCAGGTACAACTCGGAATATGCGAAAGACGTTGTGATAGTTAGCGACCTGCTTTAACACGGACGTTGGGAAACTGAACGGACAGGGACAGCAATGGGAACCAACGAATACGCACAGTCGGACACGGTCGAGACACTCCAGTTTCTGGTGGGGTCGGAGGTACGGATTCGACTCCTGGCAACACTCAACGAGAGTCGGGAAGACGCACGGACGCTCGTCGACAGGCTCGACGTCCCCCACTCGACAGTACAGCGCAACCTGAACAAACTCGAAGAACGCGGCTGGATAGCCGCGACGGTCAATCGGCGCTACTACACGACGCCAGTCGGAGAGATGGTACTTGACAGCCTTGACGGACTGCTCGGGACCGTCCAGTCGATGGACGGACTCGCGGCGTTCGTCGACTGTGTCCCGTTCGACGATTTCGAAATCGACCTCGACTTGCTGGCTGACGCCGAGTGTGTCGTCGCGGACACCGACACGCCAGCGGCACCGCTCAACGAGTTCGTCGAACTCCTCGCTGAGTCGGCGGGGTTTACGCTCGTGACGCCACACTGGAACCCGGCGTACAGCGACATCATCGAGCGACAACTCGATGCCGGCAACGAGGTGCGACTGATTACGACAGAATCACAACGCTCGCTGTTGACCGGGTCGGGCATCGCCGCAATCGAGGGGTCACTCGACAGTGACGACCTCACCGTTCGCCTGTCTGAGGAGACGCTCCCCTTTGGCCTCGCCGTCGTTGACCGACAGGTCGCGCTGGTTGGGTACCGTGACGGCGCCCTTCGGGTGCTCGTCGAGAGCGACGACCCCGCTGTCGCCGAGTGGACGGACCGCTACCTGAATGGTATTGAAGCCACGGCGAAGCCGGTGCGCAAGCAGATTCAGTAGACGGGTTCAGAGGTATCCGAAGCCGTTCTGGAGGTCGTCGTAGATATCAAGGTACTGCGCGAGAACGCGACTGTGGTCGTACTCGCGCCACGTCTCGTCGACTGTCAGCTGGTCGTACTGGCCGGCGTCGACGATAGCGTCTGCCAGTTGCTGGGGGTTCGTGACACGGAAACTCCGCTCGTAGTTCTCGATGAGTTCGTGGGCACTGGACTCGGCCTGGTACTCGACGATACCGACACAGCCAGCGGCGAGTGCCCAGAGCAGTTCGGTCGCGAAATACTCCCGATACGCGGTCTGGACGAACGCGTGAGCACCGCGGTAGATGGCGAGTCGCTGCTCGCGGTCACACGCCCCGACGAACTGGACGCGGTCGTCGATTCGCAGGTCCGACGCCTGCCGCTCGTACGCGTCACGCTGTGGGCCGTCCCCGATGATGGTCGCGGTCCAGTCGCGGTCGCGTAGCTCTGCCAACCCGAGAAAGAGACTTTCGATGTTCGCACTCTCGTCGAGTGGGTGGGCGTAGGCCACGTCAACTTCCTCGCTGGGGTCGACAGCGTCAATCAGCGAGAAGTCGATGCTCTCAGGAACAATACGGGTGCTCTCGTCGGCCGCGCCGAGTTCGCGGACCTCGGTCCGAACCATCTGAGAGGGCGTGACGACCAGCTGGGGTTCCGTGACCGCCCAGCGTGTCGTGCGTGCAGTCCCGTCGAGGCCCTCGTCGCCGAACCACTCGACGACCATCGGTGTTCTGGCGAGTGTGCCACCGATAGAGGCGGCGATGACCTGCTGTGGTGGTGCGGGGCGGGCGTGGATGACATCGGGACCGTACCGAGCGAGCATCACCGGCAGGCGGAGACAAAAGGAGGTGAGCGCCCGGTTTATCGTGACGGCTCGGTACTGGATGCCGTCGGCCTCGAAGCGGTCGGGTTCGCCGTCCCACCACTGGGCACAAAAGAGGGTTACCTCGTGGCCCGCCTCGGTGAGCTGGCGAGCGAGGCGCTCGAAGCGACGATTGCCGGCGGTGTCGGTGTGCCGGGTCGTCTCCATGGCGACGAGCGCGACGCGCATACGCTGGCGGATGGGGGGAGGTGTCAAAAATCCCGTGGACCGCCGCCGATTGCACCGAGAACATTTGTAGATGCCACTCTTTCCAGCGAGCGTGTACGACCTCGAACGGTATCTCACAGTCCGGAGCGCCTACGGCGCGTCGCTCGGCCCGGACGGTCAGCTCGCGTTCCTCGTCGATACAACCGGTGTCGCGCAGGTCTGGGAACTGACCGAACCCGGTGCCTGGCCCCGCCAGCGAACGTTCGACGACGAACCGGTCTCCTTCGTTTCGTACTCGCCGACTCGCTCCGAACTTATTTTCGGCATGGACGACGGCGGCAACGAGCGCCTGCAACTCCACCGACTCGACGCTGACGGCACCAGTACGAATCTCACTGCGATACCCGACGCAAAACACAGGTGGGGCGGCTGGAGCCACGACGGCGAGCAGTTCGCCTTCGCGTCGAACCGCCGCGACGAATCGGTGTTCGATGTGTACGTGCAGGACCGCGACGCGACCGGTGACGAGGCCGAACTCGTCTTCGAGGGCGAGGGATGGCTGACCGTCGGCGGATGGAGCCCGGACGACTCACGACTCTTGCTGACGAAAGCCCACTCCAGTTTCGACCAGGACCTGTACGTACTCGATATCGAGAGCGGGGAGCGAACGCATCTGACGCCCCACGACGGGACCGTGCGCTACCACAGTGCCCAGTGGAGTCCCGATGGCGATGGTCTCTATCTGGTCACAGACGACGGCAGCGACACGCTCGAACTCGTTCGGATGGACACCGAGACGGGCGCACTGTCGGTCGTTCGCGACGGCGGTGAGTGGAACATCGACGGCGTCGCTGTCGACGACGACACCGGACTGCTGGCGTACTCCCGAAACGTCGACGGTTACACTCAACTCACGCTGGGTGAGTTGACCGGCCCGACCAGCGTCGAGGAGTTCGCTGTCCCGGACCTGCCGGGGGACGTGGCCGGCGGCGTCAGCTTCGGTCCCAACGGGGCGCAGCTAGCCTTCTCTACGTCGGGGCGTCGCGACAACACGAACGTCTACGTCGCCGACGTGGAGACACTCCGGAATGCGACAACTGCCGAGGACGCGACAGACGCAATCGAGCGGTGGACCCACGCAAGCACCGCCGGCATCCCGCCGGAGACGTTCGTCGAACCGGAACTCGTCCGCTACGAGACGTTCGACGGCCGCGAGATTCCCGCGTTCTTCTCGGTCCCCGAGGATGCGAGCGACGGCGAGACGGGCGTGGCGGCTTCACCGCCAGGGTCTGTGGCGGCCGGAGACGCCGGCCTCCCAGTCATCGTCGATATCCACGGCGGGCCGGAGAGTCAGCGCCGCCCCTCGTTTAGCGGTCTCGTCCAGTACTTCCTCTCGCGTGGCTACGCCGTCTTCGAGCCAAACGTCCGCGGGTCGTCGGGCTACGGCAAGGCATACACCCACCTCGACGACGTACGAAAACGGATGGATTCGGTGAAAGACATCGAAGCAGCCCTCGACTGGCTGGAAACACAGCCGATGGTCGACCCCGACCGCATCGTCGCCAAGGGCGGCTCCTACGGCGGGTTCATGGTCCTGGCAGCGCTGACGGAGTTTCCCGACCGCTGGGCAGCAGGTGTCGACAGTGTCGGCATCGCCAACTTCGTCACCTTCCTCGAAAACACCGGCGAGTGGCGACGCGAGTTGCGTGAAGCCGAGTACGGCTCGCTCGACGACGACCGCGAATTTCTGGAGTCCATCAGTCCCATTACCAACATCGAGCGCATCGACGCGCCGCTGTTCGTGCTTCACGGGGCGAACGACCCCCGTGTCCCCGTCGACGAAGCAGAACAGATTGCCGAGCGGGCCAGCGAGCAGGGCGTCCCGGTCGAGAAGCTGATTTTCGAAGACGAGGGTCACGGTATCTCGAAGCGAGAGAACCGCATCGAGGCGTACACCCGCGTCGTCGACTTCCTCGACGAACACGTGTAGCAGGGCAACACTGCACGAATCCAAGGCGAGGCGGCTCAACCATGCGCTTATCCGGCCAACTGTCCATTTCGTAGGTATCATGGACCAGTTCTCGGTTCCGGAGGCGGATGTCAGGAGAGCGGTTGGCGAACTCGATATGCCGGAGTTCGGTGTCATCGAACAGGTGTGGGACGTGGACCCGATACCGGTCGACGCTGTCGAAGGCGACGCTGCTGCAGCCGCCAGAGCACTCGACTGGGACGGCGTCCCGGATGGTGGTGAAGTCGCCGTCGGCGCGGGCAGTCGGGGGATTGCGAACCTCCCGGCAATCGTCAGCGGTGTCGTCCGTGGAATCAGTGGAGAGGGGTACGAGCCGTTCGTCTTCCCGGCGATGGGGAGCCACGGCGGTGCGACTGCAGACGGACAGCGGGACAAACTGAACACACTCGGCGTCACAGAGGACGCAATCGGCTGTGAGATTCGAGCGACGATGGACGTCGTCGAGGTTGGACGGACACCCCAGCGAGACGTGCCGGTGTACGTCGACACCTACGCCGCCGAGGCCGACGCCATCGTTCCGGTCAACCGCATCAAACCCCACACGGACTTCAGCGGCGAAGTCGAGAGCGGACTCTCGAAGATGCTCGTCATCGGGATGGGGAAACAGCGCGGCGCGAAGATGGCCCACGACTGGGCCGTCGACTGGAGCCTGCGAAACATGCTCCCGGAGATTGCCGACCGCCTGCTCGAGGAACTCCCCGTGGCGGGCGGCGTCGCTATCGTCGAAGACGAACACGACGACACGACCAGTATCGAGGGCGTCCCTCCGGTTGAGTTCCTGAACCGAGAAGCGGAACTCCTGGAGACTGCGTGGGAACGGATGCCAAAACTCCCGTTCGACGAGCTAGACGTGCTCGTCGTCGACGAACTGGGGAAGAACGTGAGCGGTCAGGGGATGGATACGAACGTCACCGGTCGTCGCCACTTTACGATTAACGAGCCCGAACCCGAATCGCCAGATATCAAACGGATATTCGCACGCGGGCTCACCGACTCGACGAAAGGAAACGCGATGGGAATGGGTGCTGCGGACGTTGTTCATCGGGAGCTGGGCACCAACTTCGACTGGTCGAAGACGCTCATCAACGCCATCACCGCCAGCACGGTTCGTGGTGTCAGACTCCCGCCCGTCGTCGATACCGACCGGGCTGGACTGCTCGCGACGCTCGGAACCATCGGTCCCGTCGCCGGTCCCGACGCTCGTGTGCTCCGGGTCACAGACACGATGCAACTGCAGCAGTGCTACGCCTCCGCGCCGCTCGTCGACGTCGCACACGAGCGCGAAGACCTTCGTGTCGTCCGCGAACCCGAACCAGTCCAGTTCGACGACGATGGCAATTTCGTCGCGCCATCACCGGAGTAATGGCGTCACGACTGGCGAGTTACTGCCTGTTAGCCGTCCTGGCGAGGTCTTCGAGTGCGAGTTCGACGTTGCGTTTGTTGGCTTTCCAGACGGCATCGAAGACAGTGCCGACGTAGGGGAGTGACCCCCCGACGAAGTCGATTGTAACGTTGGCGACCATCTCCAGTAACGTCGTGTACGAGACGCCCAGGTACGCCGATTCAGCGACGATGTACAGCGAGAAAAGCGCGCTCACTGCGTCGCCGGCAACGGGCAGCGCGCCCAGAACCGGGTCGACACCGACGCGAAAACCGATTCCCGGAATACGAACACTCTCGTCGAAGACAGCCGCCACCGTTTCCATCCGCTTGAGTGCTGCATCGTCGACGCTGTCTGGTATCTCACCGTCGTACTCGACATCGAATCGGGAGTCGAAGGTACTGGCCATCTGGAGGGTGTTGGGTCCCAAAATAAAAAATGAGCGTGGTCAGTGGGACAAAGCCGCAAGGAAGGAGATGCTATCTCCAGTCGACGGGTCGCTGCTCAGACGAGACCGAGTCGCTGGAAGAACTGGACCTGTCGGTACATCCGACAGCCCAGACAGAACCCAGTCGTCGCCGCGAGTCCAGCCAGCACAGCGACGAGTCCAGCCAGCACGTACCCCACGACTGGGAAACCAGCGAGAAGCGTGACACTCGCTCCAGCGGTGACTACGGCACCCACGACACGCGCAAAGCGGTGTGGCGAGGCGGGTTCACGCGCTGTCGGTGGGTCGAGGAGACGCAACGCACCATGTCGCCAGAGGAGAGCATAGGCGTCGATTCGCCAGCCGGAGATGACGGCCGCCGAGAGAATGACGCCGAGTGCGTAGACGAGCACCGGAAGCTGGAGCGCGATAGCGACGCCGAGCGTAAGCGCGGTTAGCGACTGTCCAAACCGGGGCGCTCGTGGGTCGACCAGCGCGGGACCGTCAGTGGGTGTGGTCGGTTGTGACTGTTTGGTATGGGTCGACGTTTCCATTGCCCCTTGAAAGAGCTGTATCAATAAATACGCCGTTCAGGCGGAAAGAACCGCGTCGACCGATGACAGCGAAAGAATGGGTGTACCGGTAAGAGAAGCGCCAGATATGCCGACAGTTGGCGTATTCATTGGTTGTGCGTGTCAGAAACCTGACCGCGAGCGGAGATGACCAGAAAGCTATTGCCCACCAGCGCCGAACGGACAGACGAAACTGTGGATTATATCGCCGACGACGACAGGAACCCGTTCGGTATGACTCCCCCATGCGACCGGTTCGTCCCCGGATACGGTGATACTGGCGCGCACTTTCACCTCGTGGGAGACAACCCCGCAGTCCACGGCGGACTCGATACCGGCATCCCCTTTACTGACCGGCCGTGGTCGCCCGAGTTCTTCGACGCACTCGTTCGGGGTGGGCTGGTCGACACCGTCGACCTCGCCGCTGGCGTGCTGGACCCCGGTCAGACCTTCCTCTCCTATCTTCACATGTGCGACCCCGGCGAGAAAGTGCTGACAGACGCCGACTACGACGCGCTGGAGCCGTTTTTCGACGCCGAACTACGGGCGATTACGGCACACGTCCTCCTGCCCGTGGGCGCTCGCGCGACCGCACACGTTCTCGATACCTACACCGCCCGTCCGGCCACCGATATCGACATGGATGCAGTACATGCCACGGAAATCCGTGGGTCCGGATGGCTTGTCTTCCCGATAAAAGACCCAAGCGAGTGGGGCCCAGACGACGCCGAGCGGCTAGTCGACGGACTCAGTTCCCTCAAACAACGGGATTATCGACAGACTTCCGACCTTGGTCGCTTCCTCGCCGGTGACGAGTCGTATCTAGTGCGATAACACGAAACGCAGTGGTGGGGCTCAGTCGTCGCCCAGAATCACGCGCTCGGTCATCTTCGCCGGGTCGAGGACATCTTCTGCCTCGTCTTCAGTGAGGTAGCCTTCGGCGATGACGACTTCCTTGACCGTCTTGCCCTCTTTGAGTGCCTTCTTTGCGACTTTACTGGCCTTGTCGTAGCCGATTGCGGGATTGAGCGCCGTGGCGAGTGCCATCGACTGCTCGACGCGCTCGGCACAGTGTTCGCGGTCGGCTTCGAGTTTGTCCACGAACCGTTCCGCGAACACCTCGCTGCTGTTTGCCAGCAGTTTCGCGGACTGCAGGAAGTTGTAGGCGAGCACCGGCTTGTAGAGGTTCAGGTCGATCTGTCCCTCTGCTGCACCGGCAGAGACGGCGGCGTCGTTGCCGACGACCTGCTTGTGGACCTGATTGACTGCCTCGGCGACGACGGGGTTGATCTTGCCGGGCATGAT
>JAZKTK010000145.1:0-5506 GCA_036625595.1 Haloarculaceae archaeon
GCCGGACCGGGAGTTGCGGCGCGTCGGGGTTGGCCTTGATCGTCTCGGCTGCGTTCCAGGCGCCGGTTTCCGCAAGTCGGTCGGCGGCCGCCGCTGCGTCCTCGAAATTGGGGATCCGGCCGTGGGGCGGAAATTGTGGACTTCTGCTAGTATCATATGAGAATACCTGCGCATGATTGATTTACCAAAACCAGGAGGACCTTCCCGAACGCAGTGAAGCAGATGTATTTCGGAATTGAGGGACAGGTACTGATGAATATAGAGGATGAATCCAGCAGTCGACATGAGTCATATTTCTCGTGTGCGGCGACCGGGAACGGCCCTGATACGGTCGGTGGTAAGTCTGTTTCTGATCGACCGCGCTCGTTCGTACGGTCGTTCCGGTAAATCGTTACAATCGCCCCTTAACTGGCCTGATGGGCCACTCAGCGGACGACCGTCACGGGCACTTGCGACCGCCGAGTCACCGACTCGGCGACACTTCCAAGCAGAACACGAGTTGCTCCGCTCCGACCGTGGCTTCCCATGACGACGTGGTCGAAGTCGTTTTCGTCGATGTATTCCACGATCGACCGAGCAACCTCCCCGACGACGTAATCCGTCTCGATGCTCACACCGCGCTCGGCGGCCCGTTCGCTCATTTCAGCAAGGAGTTCCTCGGCTCTGCTCTCGCGAGTCTCACGTACGTCAGTGTACGTGGCGGCCCCCTCGATGCTAACCGCGGTGCCAAACTGTGAGGGATCGACGACGTGCAACGCCGTGATGCTGGCATCGGGATAGTTCTCGACTGCGTAGTCAAGAGCGTCGGTTGCCGTCTCCGAACCGTCCACCGGAACCAGGAATTTTTCCACCATATATAATGGTTCATCACGCCGGAATATATATTTCGGTTGAAATTCTCAGCAGCTGGAAATTTGTGGCCCGGACGCGACAGACGCGCGTTCTATCTTGCACAGGCACTATCGTCCTACCTATTCTCTGACAGTAATCGTGTGACCGACTCAGAGGTTGAAGTCAGCACGCCGGCTGTGTTTGGCACCATTGTTGAATTCTAGCAGTTCAGAACTGAAGTGGCACTAGCGACTCGCTCGCTCTCGATACGCTTCCAGTCAATTCCCTGCTTTCCGGCCTCGTACGAAGGTATATATCCGCAATCGGAATAGTATCGGACTGAGGATGAAACAGTGCCAGTGACTAATCCCGACGCCCACTCCTTGTTAGGAATCGATAGACGGACGCTCTTGGTACTGACGGGAACAGCCGGAATCACGATTCTCTCCGGTTGTCTGTCCGAGTCATCCTCCAGCGGTCCGTCCTACGAGCACATCGAGATCGACGACGGTCCGACCTTCGGGCCTGGTCTTCAGGACGTGACCGAGCAGGGCTACTACGCCGCATTAGTCGTCACCGATGATGAAGCGGAGCTATTCGATTTTGAGCGGCTATCAGACGTGGAGGCGGCGTTCGTCAGGGGGACAGATTTCAGCGCGTCCTACCTCGGGTTGGTCCAGGTTTGTCCCCTGAATTCGTCCATGCGATTCGAAATCGTCCACATTCACGAAAGCGATGTCAACCTGACCGTCAACGTGGTCGTTCGAGACGAGACACCGCACTCGGACGACCGCGTCATCTCTACCCTACTGCTCCGGGTTTCCCATCCAGTCTCCGACCGCATCGCCGTCGAACTGGACATCGCCGACCGCTACGAGACGTTCTCCGGAACTCGTCCCTGAAGTCGCCTGTCTGGCACGAAGCAACCCGTATTCGGGTGACTTCGCGGGTGTATCCTGGTGCCACTTCATAGTGACTGCTGTAACGATTTCCCGGTGCGCCCGCACGCCGGGAGACACGTCTCCCGAGCCCTGGCTCGCGTCACTCGCCAGGACGCCGTCGTGCGGTCGACCCGGAACAGACGTACAGCAATCACTATGAGGGGTGACGCGACCGGTCTGCCGCACCTCGACAGCTCTAATTATCGTCTGTGATACTTCGACCCGAAATTAAAAACCGGCACCGCTACAGAGAGTACGTAGAGTACAATGACACAGGGCACGTTAGACAGACTCACGCGACGGCAGGTACTGCAGGGGGTCGGTGCGACCGGCATCACAGGTCTCGTCAGGACAAAGCCCGCAGGGGCAGCGGAGGGGCGGGCGCCCCCGGACCGCCACATCGTCGGGGTCGACCCCGGGAGGGCGGACGTGGCAGAGCGGAAAGCCAACGGGGTGCACCGCGTCCTCGACTTCGAGGACATCGGCCAGGCCGTCTCGGGCTGGTTCCCCGACGAGGCGATAGAGAACCTGCAGGGGAACCCGAACGTCCGGTACGTCGAAGCCGAAGGCGAGATGCACGCCATTGCCCAAACGACCCCATGGGGTATCGACCGCGTCGACGCGGACGTGCTCCACGACGAGGGCGAGACGGGCAACGGCGCCGACATCGCGGTCATCGACACGGGGATCGACGACGACCACCCCGACCTACAGGCCAACGTCGGCGACGGGAAAGCGTACGTCGACTGCACGGGATCGAACTGTAACTACGACTGGTCCGACGACAACAACCACGGCACGCACTGTGCCGGCATCGCGGACGCGGTCGACAACTCCGAGGGCGTCGTCGGCATCAGCACCGGCGCGACGCTCCACGCGGTGAAGGTGCTCGACGACAGCGGAGCGGGGTACTGGTCCGACGTGGCTGCGGGCATCGAGTACGCCGCCAACCAGGGGTGGGACGTCGGGAGTCTCTCGCTGGGCGCGTCGTCGGGTTCCTCGACGGTCGAGGACGCCTGCCAGTACGCCGACGACAAGGGCGTCTTGCTGGTGGCGGCGGCGGGCAACGACGGCCCCTGCAGCGACTGTGTCGGCTACCCGGCGGCGTACTCGACGGTGATGGCGGTCAGTTCGACCGACAGCGACGACTCGCTCTCCTCGTTCTCCTCGACGGGCCCCGAGGTCGAACTCGCCGCACCCGGCGGGGGGATCTACTCGACGGTCATCGACGACTACGCCACCTACTCGGGGACGTCGATGGCCTGTCCGCACGTCTCGGGCGCCGGCGGACAGTTGATGGCCGACGGCTACACGAACGCGGAAGCGCGCAACCAACTCAACTCGACGGCCGAGGACATCGGCCTCGGCGACAACGAGCAGGGCAGCGGCCTGCTCGACGCGGAAGCGGCGGTGCTCGGCAGCGACAGCGCGCCCAGCGTCTCATGGGTCAACCCCAGCGACGGCGAGACGGTCTCGAGCACGATTACGGTCCAGATCGACGCCGTCGACAGCGAAGACAACGACGACTCCCTGGACGTCACGTACAATGTCGACGGCGGCTCCTCGCGATCGACAACCTACACGTCGGGCTACTACGAGGACTCCTGGGACACCACCGGCGTCTCCGACGGCGACCACACGCTGGCGGCCACCGCGACCGACTCCGCCGGCAACACCAGCAGTTCGTCGATCACGGTCACGACGGACAACACCGAGATTGCGCCCACCGTCGACAGCCTCTCGGCGAGTGAAGTCGAGACCAGCGACTCCGACGCCGAGTTCGACGTCTCGTGGGACGTCAGCGATGCGGACGGCGACCTCGACTCGGTCGACCTGACCCTCACCGACGACACCGCCGGCAAAACCGAGGACAGCGCCACCGTCAGCGTCTCCGGTGACACTGCCAGCGGCACCACCCGGCTAGTCGCCGTCGGCGACGACGGTTCGGGCAACAGTTACACCGTCGAGATGACGGTGACCGATTCCTACGGGAACACCGGGTCCGGTTCGACCTCGGTCGGCGAGACCGAAGACACCAACAGCGCGCCAAGCGCGAGTATCGACTCGCTGAACGACCGTTCTAATCCCGCCTGGGACCGGTTTACCGTCGACTGGAGCGCCAGTGACTCGGACGGCAACCTCGACACTGTCGTCGTCGAGCTGCTCGACTCGAGCGGAAGCGTGCTCGACTCCGCGAGCGACGACATCTCCGGGTCCTCCGCGTCGGGCAGCAACGAGGTCCGCAGCAAGCAAAGCGGGGCGGAGGTCGTTGTCACCGCGACCGACACCGACAGCCTCTCCGGGTCCGACTCGCAGTCGATCTGAACGGCCTTGATAGCGAGCAGACCAGCGACGGCTGCTCGGCTCCGGGAACGCGGTCCCCGCACATCGAACGAGTCACTCGACGGACGTCCAGCGCGTCGACCGCGGGGTCGTAACGGCTGTACTCACTTTCGGCACCCGGTGAAATCCAGTTGATCAATTTTTCGCCTGTCGATTGTTGAAAATCATATTCGAAATTTAAAAATTATAGATGGCGTAAATATAGTCCTCACCCCAAGATTGGCGAACCGTGCGAAAATACCGTCTGTGAGCATTTTCTTGGGTATCTGTGCAAATCCGAGGAGATCACCATGAGACTGGTCCCGCTGGCTCAGCTCCGTTTGCAGAAAATTTTGGTTGCGTAACCACTCTACATAATCGCAAAATAGAAAAATGATGAATTGATCGAGCGTGGGTATCGAAAGTGAGGTGTATATGAACCACGCTCGGCTTGCCGCGCCGGATCGTTCGCACGTCGATTGGCGTCTCGGTCAAGGGGTTGCCGTGCGTAACTGTTCTTCTGTCGACCGGGAGATGGAGAGGGTATGATAGGGACGCTCTGAGAGGCGCTACGCTGAAATGCTACCCTCTGCGCAGTCTGTATCGAAGGCCACGTAACTCAACGCGCCGGTCGTATTGTCGGCGTCGCTCGTCACGGTGAACTCGTATTCCCAGGTATCGTCGTCGTTTTGCGTGAGGCTGTCCCAGGTCACGTCGAATCCATTACTCATGGTCACAGTCTCCCCAGGCGTGATGGTTTCAGACACCGTATCCTGGTTCTTGGTCTCGACTGTCAGTTCACTGTCCTCGCAGTCAGCGGTGAAGGTGAACGTATCCGTCTCGCTTCGACCGTCCTCACCCAGCGCGGGTTCAGAGGTGGACTCGAACTTGATTGTTCCAGTCGTCTGCTTGTAGTCCTTCTCAACGTTGTACGTGAAGTCGGTGTCTGGCTGTTCGGTGAACCCGAAATCGACTCCCGTCAGGTCACTATCGAGATCCGTAATCTCGTAGCTGCCTAAATTCTCCGTTCCCAGGTAGCCATCCGGAGCCTCCACGACGACCGTGTAGTCCTCGCCACCATCGATGTCTTCGAACGTGTAGGTGCCGTCACTATTTCCAGAGAAATTGAACGCCTTTCCAACCGATTCGACACACGTCCAGAACTGGCCGAAGGACGAACGGGTATTTGTCACTTCAGCACGAACTGCCTGGCACATGACCGACGAAGATGCGATCGCCCAAGCGAACGAACCACTCGACCTCTCGTTGAGCGAGGCCGAACTCGAAACGCGGCGCGAACATATTACGACCTTCATCGAGGAGCAGGTAGCGGCCGCGGGCGTCGACGGGGTTGTCGTCGGAATCTCGGGCGGCGTCGACAGCGGACTGGTGACCGGTCTGGCCGCCGACGC
>JAZKTK010000029.1:0-26526 GCA_036625595.1 Haloarculaceae archaeon
TTGAATCCGTAGTCTCAGTATCTGTTACCACCCGACCGACTCGTTCCCAGTTCGATCCCGGGCTTTGGTATTGAACCTTTGTACTCACTTCGTACGCTCCACTGTTAGGATTAATATGTTCGCTAATAGAATCGAGAAAACCAGCACCGCGCCTCCCAGCCTCCTTATCAATATCATCTTTCAATTGTGGGTTCGTAATAGAAAGCGCAGTAGTAGGGCCAGTATTAGTAAAAACTGAAGTTTTTTCGACACCATCTCTCTGATTTAGCAAGTTGATAGCATCCTCGTCCAACATCGTACCGGGCCCACGGCCGCTGACTTCGCCGCGGGGAATCAGAATTTCGTAGGACTCGTCGGTTCGACTCAGCATCGACGCGTACCCGTCGGGCCCGCCGGTGTTCATCCTCGAACCGTCGCTTTGGTTGGGTGTAACTTCGACACGATGGCTGTCAGTCCCAGCTGACCCAATACCGTCTATAACGCGCGCTTGGATTTCTGTTCGACCCTCCGTCTGGAAATCGAGATTCAGAGTATCGTCAACGGTCTTACCGCTCACATCTTCTCGCTCGATTTCTGTCCCGTTGGTCGTCCAGACAAGTGTGGAAAGTTCGTTCGCACCAGCGGTCGCACTGGCTTCGAAGGATGCACTGTCGCCATTTTCGACTGTTGTGGGGCCGCTCACTGTGACCGATGGTGGCTCCGCCGCCGTGGCAGTGACGTACAGTGTGTCTGAGCGGGTGGCCCCGTCGTCGTCGGTTATCCTCAGCGTGACGTTGTATTTCCCGTCTTCTCCAGCGAGAAACGCTGTCTGTACACAGGATGGGCAATCGGGCTGTATCACAGTCCCGTTTGGAGTGTGAATCGTCCAGTGATACTCCTGGATACTGCCGTCCGGATCGAGTGACCCACCGCCGTCGAGATATACAGTCGTCCCTTCTGGCACCTCCTGGTCGAGTCCGGCCGCCGCCAGCGGACGCTCGTTCGCGCTGGCAACACCCACGCCAGCGATCGATGCAACTACGACTACCACCGCCACCGATACCCACCGGAACATGCGTTCTGAGTTGGGGTGGTCACGTCCTCAACTAAATAATTTCGTCTTGTTCGACGAGACAGAATAGCTGGCTGGGTCTGCAAAACACTTTATTCAGCGGGTCGCGTATCGATTTTCGTGTACCGGGCGAGCGACCAGGTAGACAACGAAGCGTACATCGAGGAGCTACAGGAGGCAGCAGACCGTCTTGACCTGGGGACCGATGCTCGGTCGCGGGCGGTAGATATCTTTCTCTCGAACCTGCCGGAGTCGTCACGGTCGAAACGCGCGACGCTTGCGTCGTCGCTGTACGTCGGCGCCCTCGTTGCCGGTGACCAGCGCTCACAGAGTGCCGTCGCTGATGCGGTTGGCGTCTCTCGATTGTCCGTCCAACAACACTGGAAGGACCTGCTCGAAACGGTCGGGCTGGACGCACCCGACTGGTAGTTAGTGTTCTTCGGTCGTGGCTGGACGGCCGTCACGGTCTGGCGTTAGATTGCCGTGTTCATCGATTTCACCGCGGACGATACGTGTCGAGGAAATAACGTCGCCATCTTCGGCGTACACGTGATCGACAACTTCGATGTCGAGTTCGTCGTGACCGCGCTCGCGGCGAATTTCGTTGATTCGCTTGCCGCCAGTTTCGGTTTCTGGGGAGACGACTAACACGTCGAATTGCTCCTCGCTCGCGATACCGGTCGGTTCAGATAGTTCTCTGATGTCGAACGACCGGTCGTGTTCGTCGGCGAACTCCGTGAGCTCGGCTTCGAGGTCACGTTTCCGTTCCTCGAACGACCGCACTTTCCTGTCTTCGTGGCGGGTTCTGGGAGCGAGTCTATCACTCGTCAATCCCACCGTGACATCACCCAGTTCGAATGCCCGCTCGAACAGTGCGCGGTGACCGTCATGTAGCGGGTCGAACGTCCCTCCCAGCGCGACCTTCATATCAGCCGCCACGGGGTGTTGACGTTTAGAATCTTCGACTCTCCCCGCCCGGTCTCAATCACGCGACAGACTCACTCTCCGCGCTCGTCTTCGACGGTAATCGTCACCGGCCCGTCAGCTGACTCCCCATCGTCGGCGGATGCTGCCTCGTCATCGAACTGCCTGTCGAGGTTACACACTGCATTAAGCTGGTCCTGAACGTCGCCGACGACGGTTCCGACGAGTTCACTCGGCGCAATTGCACTGTATTCGTAGGGATTGTTGCCTGCGCCGTCGCTCTCACGTTTCTGCCGTTCGACTGTCTCCTCCTCGTGCAGTTCTGCAAGTGCCTCTCTGACGGTGCTCGGATAGAGTCCCGTCCCGTCTGCCACCTCTTCGCTCGTACTCTGAGGGTGCTGTCTGAGAAAGACGTAGATGCGCGCCCGCGTCTCCGTATCGAGGAGCCACCCGAGCACGTCGACGACCCCGTCGTCGAACTGCTCGATTGCCCGATCGGCCTCGCGTTCGATACGCTGTCGAACGTCTCCCGTCGACCCGTCCCCGGCGGCGTCGACACTACTATCCCTGTCGTCAGATTCTGGCGTCTCATCCGCAGACATACGTTGCCTCTAGAAGGTCGAAAGCGACTCCCTGATAAAAACCCTTGGCTACGCTGCTCTGCGGGCGTCTTGCCGGGGATACGCCCGAAGGGATGCGCCAATCCGCGCCTATCGCTTCTCGAGAACGAGTGATTGACAGAGTTCGTCGACGCCCTTCTCGTCCCGGTATCGCCGCTGTCGTGTCGCCCCACTCTCCCGGTCGTAGAGGTCGCGGAGGCCGGGCACTCCCAGTCGGGACGCCTCCCGGTCGACCAGTTCCCCGAGTTCAAGTGTCGTCTCGAAATCCGGCCCCAGAAATTCAGCGTCGTGACCGTGGCGAATCGCTCGCCACTTGTTCTCGTCGAGTAGCTCCCGTCGGTGGTCGGACCCGCTCTCGCCGTCGTCATAGCGTGCACTCAGATCTTCGACGAGTGCGTGAACGTATTCGACGAATGCGAGCACGCGGTCGGGGTCTTTCTGACCGTCCGGTGTCCGCACTTCGACGGTTCCGTGGCCAGTGTGCGGTCGCACGTCGTACCAGAGTTCGCCACGGTCGCTAATCGAGTCAGTTTCGAGCATCGTCTGTTCGAACTGCGCAAATTCCTCGTACGAGCCAAACGCTGTCGGGACGCCGGTGTTCGGGAGCGCCTCGAAAATCTTCGCCCGGGCTGACTCCAGTCCCGTATCGAAGCCACACCAGTACGGTGAGTTCGCTGAGAGTGCCAGCATAAGCGGGAGATACCACCGCAGTTCGTTGGAGATCCAGACGGCCTTATCGGGGTCGTCGACTCCGACGTGGATATGGAGACCGGCAGTCGTGTTTCGGTGCTGGGGGTACTGAATCCGGTCGAGCTGTGCCTGATAGCGTGGTTTCGTCGCGTGGTCGAGCTCACGCCACTTTGCTTCCGGGTGGAGGCCGGCCGCAGCGATGTCGAAGCCGCGTTCGTGGGCGTGGTCGATGAGGGCGTTTCTGACGGCGAGCAGTTGCTCCCGTGCCTCCGAGAGCGATTCGATGAGCGGTGTCTGCGTCTCGATGACGCATTTGAACAGTTCATGATCGAGCCTGTCTTCGAGGATTGCGGGCGGCTCGGATTCGTAGACGAGTTCGTCAGTTCCAGATGTCGGTCTGGCCCGCTCGTCGACGACGAAAAACTCTTCTTCGATACCAAGTGTCCCCATCCGGACGAAGTTCTCGGCAGCGCCGCCTTCCATCTCGCTTCTGCTTGTTCGCCCCACGGCTAAAGTATTCTGGATGTAGGTACGTCAGGTGTTATCCGATTCGTCCTCTCGACGTGTCCCTCGCCAGACTCCCGGTTCGACGAAGGCATCGGACTGACGGTCGCGGTTGCGTTCGGTCAGGCGACCCCACTCCTGCAGTCCAGTCTCGACAACGTCGCCCGGAATACCGACTTGCTCACCGAGTGCAACCAGTTCACGGGGAGTGCGGAAGTGCAGGTGGCTGGTGGGGTCGGCGCTGACGACGAAGGGCGTGTCGTAGTGTGTCACCAGCTCGTGAAGTTTCGTCAACCCGCGAATCGCCTGCACGCGCGGCCCGCCGTCGTTTCTGAGCACGCGACGGAAGGAGAGTTCGATGCGGACCCCATTGTCCGCGGCCTCCCGTGCGAGGACGTGGTTGAAATCGCCATCACCGACCATCGGATGAGTGAGTACATCGACAGCCGGCTGTTCGACGGCAAATCGGTTCATCGTCGGGTCGCCGCCGTGGACAGCGACGATAGTCTGGTCGTCGCGGTGGTTCCCGACAAACCCACTCGCGCGCGAGGGCGTCTCGGCTCGCACTTCGACACCCGTGACGACATCTATGCCGTACTCGTCGCGAATGGCGTCGGGGTCGTAGGAAGCGGGGCTGTCGCCGTGATTGCGGACGACGATGCCGTCGTAGCCATACTCGCTCGCGGTCAACGCCAGTCGGGCGACAGTGCTGTCCCCGTCTGGAAGCGCGTGGACCGCCTCGTACATCACAGCTCCTCGATGACTTCCTGGGCGTTCTCGATGGCCGACTCACGCTTTGCCGGGTACGCCTCGACTTTGCCGCGGAGCGTGATGCCGTCGCCGAGTGCCACCTCGCCGTTGTACGCGGCCTGCTTGTCGAGTGTCAAAAAGAATGCGCAGTTCTCGTTGACTCGCTCGTCGAGTTCGTCCTGGACCCGGGCGAGTTCCTTGTCAGCGAGGTCGCCGAGACTGTCCAGAACGGTCCGCATCTGGTCTGCCTTCTCGACGCGGGCCGAAAGGACCAGAATTCGGTCACCGTGGTGTCCTTCGGATTCGACGCGCTGGATTTCGAACTCCTCGGGAAGAAACGTGCGAAGCGCGTCCTCGACCCGTTTGTCGTCCTCGGTGACGTAGCAGAACGCGCGGAGGTCGAAGTAGTGAAACGGAATCGAGGACATACTGACCTACTCCTCGGCCGCTTCGAGATTGTCCTCTGGAACGCCCTGTTCGTTGCCGTCCTCGAAGTCGACGGTGTAGGTTGCGTCCCCGAACATCGTCTCCATCACCTGCGTGACGGTTCCCTGTTCGCCGTGGTACTCGCTGTGTTCGTCGTGGAGGATGACCTCGTCGTCTTCTTCGAATGTCATACCACGCGGTACTCGATGATTCGACAAAAAGGGACTGATTCGACCCGTCGGTCACCGGTTCGACGCAGGTCGAAGACTTATATCGTCGACACCCGAATCCGTGCCCATGATTCAGCCCGCAGTTCACGCGGTCGTGTCGTCGCTGCAGGGACAGTCTTCGAGACGCTCTCGGCGATGACATCCGTCGACGACCTCTGGTACCTTGCCAACCAGGCCGACCAGCAGGCCGAGCAGACCTTCCACGACCTCCAGGAGCGCCACGACGACTTCCTCACGTTCGAAACGACGAAGTACGTCCCGCGGAGTCGGTTTCGAACCGTAGCTGGCCGTATCCGCGAGAACGGTGCCCCCTACGGCGCGCACACGCTCGTCACTCGCCCGTCCGGCGAACTACTGCTCGTCCGCCACGACGGTGTCGAACTGTGGGTCCTGCCCGGCGGGGAGACGGAAGCCAGCGAGACGTTCCGTCAAGCTGCCGAACGCGAACTACGAGAGGAGGCGGGTATCTCCGCCGAGTACGACGGGATGGGATTGTTGGGGTCGGTCCAGTTCGTCAGCGGCGACCACTCGACGTGGGGAGTTCTCCCAATCTTCGAAGCGACTATCGACGCCGCCGCTGGGCAGCCGTCCGTCGAGGACCCCGACGACGAGATATCCGCCGCTCGGTGGTTCGACGACCTACCCGAGGACACGCGCGACCGCGCACAACTGGAACGGTGGCGCGACCGACGACTCGACTGACTACTCTTCAAGCGTCCCGCGGAGAACCTTCGCAGCGACGAGAATCGGGTCCCAGACAGGGCTAAAGGGTGGGGCGTAGGCCAGGTCGAGCCGTTCGAGTTCCGCGGCGGTCATGTTTGCCTCCAGCGCCGTCGAGAGCGTGTCGATGCGGATGGCTGCGCGGTCTTCGCCGACGATACTACCACCGAGAACCTGCCCGGTTTCGCGGTCGGCCGTCAGGTGGACGGTCGTCTCCTCCGAACCTGGGTAGTAGCCCGAACGTGAGCCAGCGGTAATCGTTTCAGAAACAGGGTCGAACCCCGCCTCGCGGGCGCGTTCGTGGTCTACAATCCCGGCCCTACCACACTCCAGTTCGAAGGCTTTCACGACCGCAGTGCCGGCAACGTCGCCGATTGGTTCGGGATCGCCGGCGACTGTCTGCCCGATAGCCCGTCCGGTGCGGTTTGCGGTTAGTCCCAGCGGGACCCAGTCGTAGTCGCCCGTGACCGCGTGGCGCATCTCCGCGCAGTCGCCCGCCGCGAAGATTCTGTCAACGCTGGTCTGCCCGAAATCGTCGATAGCGATGGCGCCGGACTCCCCCAGTATGACGCCCGTCCCATCGACGACACCGGTGTTCGGTTCGATACCGATGCCGACGAGCGCACAGTCGACCGGGATTCGGCCATTGTCTGCGACGACCGCGTCGATGTGGCCGGTCCCGGAAAGAGTCTCGACTTCCGTGCCGAGATGGAGGGTGATACCCTTCTGTTCGAGACGGTCGCCGACTGCCTCTCCGACTGCCTCGCCGAACGGTGGCAGTACCTGCTCCGACCGCTGAAAGAGGTGAATGTCCAGGTCGTGGGCGTGAAACGCTTCGGCCATCTCGACGCCGACGTAGCCGCCGCCGACGATGGCGACGGTTTCCGGCGGTCGCATCTCTGCGTACTTCTCGACGAGTGATTTGTCGACGAACTCGTTGTCGATGCCGTGGTCCTCTTCCGGGTCGGTGAGATAGGCCCGGATTGCGGCCGCCGAATTCATGTGATGCAGCGTGAACGCACCGTCGAGGTTGATGCCGTCGAAAGGGCCAGTGGCTGCACGAGCACCCGTCGCGATGAGGAGGTCACCGTATGACTGCCGAACTGTCTTCCCGACCCGAGTGCTGTAGGTGACGTACTGCTCGTCGGTGTTGACCCCGGTCACCTCGTACTGGCGGCGCAAGTCGATGCCTCGCTCCTCGATTTCTTCCGGCGAGAGCGACAGCATGTCTGTCTGGGACTCGACTTCGCCTTTTATGTAGTAGGGCATCCCGCAGTGGGCGAACGAAACCCACTTGTCTTTCTCGAAGACGATGACCTCCCGGTCGGGGTCCTCGCGTTTGCACTTGCTCGCTGCGCTGAGACCGGCGGCGTCACCGCCGACGACGACAAAGGGGTCGGACATACACGCACAATCACGGGGCGGGCACCTAAGGGTTGAGTCTGACCCCGTCACTAGAATTTTCACACTGCCGCCCGCCAGCCTACGTATGGCCCCCATTCGACGCCTCGTTATCGACGTACTGAAACCACACGAACCGGCGCTCGTCGATTTCACCGACCGCATCACCGAGACGGAGGGAGTCGACGCGGCGACGGCCTCACTCATCGAACTCGACCAGGAGGTCCAGAACGTCAAAGTCTCCATCGAAGGCGAGGATTTGGCTCTCGAGGCTGTTGAAGAGACTGTCGACCACCTCGGCGGGACTGTCCACTCCGTCGACGAGGTGGCCTGTGGCGACCACATCGTCATGGACCGCCGGACGTTACAGGACTAATGAGTCTGCTTTCTGACCTCCGGGTACTCCTCGGCAAGGACGAAGTCCGTGCAATCTCCCGACGGTACTTCATCTCGAACGGCTTCGACGGGACACTCACCAGCATCGGCGTCATCGTCGGGTCAGTCCTCTCGGGCGTTCCGGACGGCCTGACCGTCGTCAAAATCGGACTGGGTGCAGCTATCGGTCTCGGAACGTCCGCACTGTGGAGCGTCTGGGAGATCGAGCGCGCCGAGACCAAAGCTGAGGTCCTTCAGATGGAAAAGGCGATGCTCACCGACCTCGACGACACCCGAATCGAACAGCAACACCGCGGCGAACGCATCCTTCACGCGCTGATGAGCGGTCTTGGCCCGACCATCGGTATCGTCATCCCACTCCTCCCGTTCCTGCTCGAAGGCACGCTGCTCTCGATGACCGAGGCTGCAGCCATCGCCGTCGCGCTCGGTGTTGGCATTCTCTCCACGTTCGGCGCGTACATGGGGTCTATCTCCGGCCAGCGATGGTACGTCTCTGCTGCTCGAATGGGTGCGGCCGGGCTCGTTGTCGCTGCGCTCAATCTCGTTCTTCCGGGGTGACGGCCGGGCTGGCCGAGGCCGTCTGTTTGCCACTGTGTTCTTCGCCGACTCGTTGTTGGACGGCCCATCCGACGACGAGGAGCAACGGCGTTCCGGCGAGGACGACGCCACCGAGAATGCCCCAGTCAGCCACACTCAGCGGGACTGTCCCGAAGAAATCCGCCAGCGGTGTGTACAGGACAGCCATATGCAAGAGGAGCGAAGTGACGATGGCCACCGCAAGCCAGCGGTTTGACACAGCGGGTGTCCCACGGGTCCAGCGCACGACGTAGAGTTTCACGAACTCGAAGACGACGAATCCGGTAAAGACCATCGTGATGGCATACGGAGTCGCAGACGCCGCTCCATCGAGGCTGTAGACCATCACGCCGAGCATGAGCGCCGTCACGACGAGACCCGCCCCGCCGATGAACGTCAGCATCTCCCGGTCGATGATTCCCCGTGAGCGCTCTCTCGGCGCGCGCTCCATCACGTCACCGCCGGGGTCGGCACCGAGCGCGAGTGCCGGAAGCCCGTCGGTCAGCAGATTTATCCAGAGCAGTTGGACTGCGGGAAGGATGAGATACCCCCATAGTGATGCGAGAAAGACAAGGGCAACCTCGGCGGCGTTGGCGCTCAGCAGGTAGGCGACGAACTTCCAGACGTTGTCGAAGATGGTTCGACCCCGCCGAATCGCGTTGCGGATTGTCGCGTAGTTGTCGTCCAGCAGGACGATGTCGCTGGCTTGCTGGGCCACGTCGGTGCCGCGGAGTCCCATCGAGATGCCCACGTCTGCCTGCTTGAGCGCCGGCGCGTCGTTGACGCCGTCGCCGGTCATCGCCACAGTGTGGTCGCTTGCCTGTAACGCTCGCAGAATTCGGACTTTGTGACTCGGCTCGGCGCGAGCGAACACGTCGACTGTCTCGACGCGCTCCTGTAACGTCTCGTCGTCCATCTCCTCGATTTCGTTCCCGGTCACGACTGCCGAGTCGATGCCGACTTCCTCGGCAATTGCGCCAGCAGTCACCGCGTTGTCGCCGGTGATCATCTTCACGTCGATGCCCGCACGGTGGGTGTCCGCAATCGCGGGCGGGACTTCCTCACGCGGCGGATCAAGCAGTCCCTGCAGCCCGACGAGAATCAGGTCCTCCTCCGGGTCGCCATCGTCCCTTTCTTTGTACGCAAACGCCAGGACGCGGAGTGCGTTACCTGCGAACGTGTCGACTTGCTCTTTGACCCGTTGGACCATCTCGTCAGTCAATTCCACCGGACCGTCCGCGGTCAGGACGCGAGAACACCGCTCGAGGATAACCTGCGGTGCGCCCTTGACGTAGACGACATCCTCGTGTATCGTCGCCATTCGTTTGCGTTCGCTGGAAAACGACCGTGCGTCCACACGCGGGCGCTCGGCCCTGCGTGACTCGACATCGATTCCGCGCTCTATCGCAGCGTCGACGAGTGCTCGCTCGGTCGGGTCACCATTGTCGGCGTCGACTGCAGCATCGTTGCAGACGGCACCGATTTCGAACAGTTGGTTGAGACGGTCATCATCTGCTTCCTCTGGGTCCGAGGCAGTGTCGTGGACCCACACTCTTCGGACGCGCATCTGTCCCTCGGTCAGCGTTCCGGTCTTGTCGGTACAGACCACGTCGACAGAACCCAGCCCTTCGACCGCCGGCAGCGTCCGGACGAGCGCGTTTTCGTCTGCCATTTTCCGGACTCCGAGAGCGAGGGTTAGCGTCACCACAGCTGGCAATCCTTCGGGAATCGCCGCGACGGCAAGTGAAATTGCCGTCAGCCCGGCTTGCAGCACCGACGCTCCACCGAGGAGCAAGAACGAGACGACGATTGCCGAGAGGACGACGACGCCAATACCGAGGCGTCGGCCCAGGGAGTTGAGATTCTCCTGGAGTGGCGTCTCGGAGTCCTCGGCACTGGCGAGTTCGACGGCAATCTCACCCATCTCGGTTTCCATCCCCGTCTCGACGACGACGGCGGTACCACGTCCCCGCGTGACGTGCGTCCCTTTGTAGACCATGTTCGACCGCTCGGCGAGTGCGGTGTCGGCTTCGACTGGCTCCGTGTCCTTTTCGACAGGGACGCTCTCACCGGTCAGCGGTGCCTCGTCGACTTCCAGACTCCCCGCGTCGAGCAGCCGACAGTCCGCGGGGACCACGTCGCCCTCTGTGAGCACTGTCACGTCGCCGGGAACCAGCTCCGTCGCGTCAACGGTCGTCTCCTCACCGTCTCGCAGGACTGTCGCCTCGGGCGCAGCCATGTCACGCAGCGCATCGAGGCTCTGTTCGGCCCGGTACTCCTGGACGAACCCGAAGATGCCGTTGCCGAGCAGGATGATTGCGATGAGTACTGCGTCGACTGTCTGTCCGACGACGAAGGAGATAGCCGCAGCGACGAGTAACACCCAGATGAGTGCGCTCTTGAACTGTGCGAGAAAGACGGAGAGTGCGCTTCGCTGTTCACCAGATGTGATTTCGTTCGGCCCGTATTCAGCACGCCTGTCGGTAGCTTCGGCCGCCGAGAGACCGTCGCTGTCTGTCTCCAGACTATCCGTGACACTGTTTGCCGACTCGGCGTGCCAGTCCATTCACTCGCTACTGACAACCGGGTTACTGATAAGCGTACGGCCGGGTGTATGGTATCCTCAACCGGTGCAGCTAGGCGTCGTCGTCCACTGCGTCGACGCCGTGGCTCACGCCGTCCTGCTGGTCTGCGTGCATCCGTCGAAGTGCGGCGCGGGCCTGCGAGGCGTCGTACCCAAAGAGGACTGATTTGCCGTACTCGTCGGCGACTTCGACGGCGTGAATCAGGTTGTCGATGTCCACTTCGACGGCGTACAGTTCGAAGCTCACCGGTTTCGGTAGCCGGTCGACGAAGCCGCTGGCGATGACTTCGACCCAGTAGGTCGTCGTGTATGCCATGTCGTACAGCGGGACGACGAACTCGTCGACGTACGCTGCGAGCGCGTCGATGTCCAGACCGCTTCGTTCGTAGAGGTGGCCCTCGTAGGGGTCCGGATAGAGTGTGAGATAGAGGTCGCCAGGCACCAGTTCGCGCGCTTCGGCGACGAACTCCGTGATGACGCTGGCTCGCCACTCGTTTCGGTCCTCGAACTCGCTGTCGGCGAACCGCTCGTTACAGCGCTCACAGTGACAGTACTCGGGACGGGCAAAGCCCACGTCGTCCAGTCGCACGTCCGGATAGTCGTCGGCGGCGTCCGCGACCATCTCCAGAATCCCTCGACGATACTCTTCGTGCGTCGGGCAGACGTAGTCCCAGTCGAAGTACGTTCGGTCCCGGGTCGCGAGGTCGCCATCGGCACTGACCGACGCAACGTCGGGATTTCCCTCGACTGCGGCGTTGTCGCCGAAACAGGAAATCATGTTGATACCGTTTGTGACCGGTTCGGTAGCGCGACCGGTCACGTCTTTCATCTCGTAGAAGGCCCGGTCGAATTCGTCCCAGGAGAGCTCTGGCTCGTTTCGCGTGACGACGCCGTACATGCGATTCACTAACGACTGGCGGGTACGTAAGGCGTTCGAGAGAAGGTGGTTGAGAATGCGATTCGTTCGGTGGGTCAGGACCGTCTACTCGCTCTGCGTGAACTTGTACGCGAGAACGATTGCGACCAGAGCGACAACCAGTTTGAGCTTCTTCGACATCGACTGGAATGACGTGTCGCTGGCGTATAGTTTTTCCGGGGAACGGCGAAAACTGACCACGAGGGGAGTTACGCAATATCGCGGCTGGTGTCGATAGAGACCTGCTCGACGAGGTCGAGTTTGATGATGTCCGATGGCGCACGGCCACCCCGGAACTTCGGAATCGCCAGCTGATTTTCGACTTCGTCGCCGGTCGCGTCGGTCTGCAAGTCGAACACTACGTCGGCGAAGTGCTCGGTCGTGTCCCGGAGTGGCGGCACTGACCGACCGTCCAGACAGTGCAGGATAGCCAGACTGTCAGTGTTGAAGATGTGATTCTGGAGGTCGTTCATGAAACTCCGGAACCGAGATGGTGGTTCCTGGGATTCGAGGACGTCCAGCGGGTCGACGATAAGATTCGACGTTTCGGGGAGTGCGCTTATGAGCTTCCCCGCGTTGTCAAGCGGTGCCTCCCCCGAGATGTGGCGCACCGTCGGGTCTCCAGTCTCCGCTGGCGTGTTCTCCATGCTGACCGTCACCGCCTCGGCGGTCCGGTCGAGCGAGAGCCAGAGCGTCCCCCGGGTTGCGGTGAGTTCGTAGAGAAATAGCTCGGCCTGGCTCGCCGGGTGGGCCGTCAGCGCGACCATGCTGCCTGCTGGTATCCCCCCGTCGAGCTTTCGGTCGAGCACGTCTATCCCGGTCCGCAACCGGTTTGTCATGCTAGTAACCGGTACCGTCTACCTCCCGTTAAATATTCCGCCTCCATTTTCGTTTTCGATTCTGGAACCTCCAGACGAAACGCGGGTCTGGCCAATTTTCGGTCGGTTTTCACGGCGAATTTTCTTCCCATGTCCGCTGTCCGAACGTATCAACTCAGCTATCGAACTGCAAGCGAGCCGAACGTTCGGGTCTGACAGAACGTCGTTACCGGTGCTATCGTCGAGGCGTTCGGTCGCTGCTGTGTCAACTGGTGCAGAGACGGTGTCGGCATCAGGGCCGCGAATCACTGTCGCACTCACTGGTGCGTCCAACCGGGCGGCGACTCTGGCGGTTTTCCGGGCGTCAGACAGTGACTGGGGCGTGTCGGTCGTCACGAGTACTGTCGCGTCCGCCATTCGAAGCGGGAGCGTCGCGTCTTCGCTTGCGCCCGCCGGACAGTCGACCAGGACCGGGCCGTGCCAGTCGTCGAGTCGTCCCAGCGCTGTCGCTGTCGTCTCCGCTCGCCCCGCTGGAACGACAGCTATCCCGGGATATTCGGCGGAACGATGCCGGATACAGTCGAGGTGTGCACCCGCCGCGAGGTCGTCCGCGTTCGGTTCCGGCGGCACGTCAGCGAGGAGGTGCAAGTCCGGCATATCAACGTCGGCATCGACGACGAGGGGGGAAGCGCCCTGCTCTGCGAGTGCGCGAGCGATGCCGAGTGTCGTCGTGGTCTTTCCACAGCCGCCTTTGCCGCCAGCGATTGCGAACATGGGGGAGCGTGGTCGCCAATTCACTGATAAATGCTGGGACGGTCCGGGAGATTCAAGAGCGTCCGGGACGCTCCTTCGGGCAATGCGGCAGGACCACATTATCAGCGCGAAACACCTCGCACGGGAGGACATCGAGGCGGTCCTCGACCGGGCGAGCACGATCGCGGACGACCCCGGGGCTTACAGTCAGCGTCACGCCGGTTCCCTGCTGGGGCTCATGTTCTACGAACCGAGCACCCGAACGAAGATGAGTTTCAGCGCTGCGATGAAGCGCCTCGGCGGCGACATCGTTGACATGGGGCCGGTCGAGTACTCCAGCGTCCAGAAGGGAGAAAGTCTCGCCGACACCGTCCGTGTCGTCGAGGGATACGCCGACGCACTTGTCCTCCGCCACCCGAGCGAGGGGTCGGCAAAGATGGCCGGCGAGTTTGTCGATATCCCGCTCATCAACGCGGGCGACGGCGCAGGCCAGCACCCCACTCAGACGCTGCTCGACCTCTTTACCATCCGCGAGAACGCCGGACTGGACGACCTGACTATCGGCATCATGGGCGATTTGAAGTACGGTCGGACGGTCCACTCGCTGGCCTATGCACTGACGAATTTCGACACGAGCCAGCACTTTATCAGTCCCGAGAGCCTCAAACTCCCCCGGAACGTCCGCTACGACCTCCACGAGGCGGGGTCGTCTATCAAAGAACACACCGAACTCGAAGAAATCCTCCCGAGTCTCGACGTGCTCTACGTTACGCGCATCCAGAAAGAGCGGTTCCCCGACGAGAACGAGTACCGCGAAGTCGCCGGCGAATACCAGATAGACACCGACACCCTGGACGCTGCCAGCGACGACCTCACGGTGATGCACCCACTCCCCCGCGTCGACGAAATCGCCCACGACGTCGACCAGACGGACCACGCGAAGTACTTCCAGCAGGCACACAACGGTGTCCCGGTGCGGATGGCTCTGCTGGACCTGGTGCTTGGAGGTGGCCAATGACTGATAAAGAAGCCCTGCGGGTGAGCAAAATCGAGAACGGGACCGTCATCGACCACGTCGCAGCCGGACAGGCGCTGAACGTCCTCGCTATCCTCGGTATCGATGGGCTCGGCGACGACGTGCTCTCTATCGGGATGAACGTCCCCTCGGACCGACTGGGTCGCAAGGACGTGGTCAAAATCGAGGGCCGCGAACTCTCCCAGAGTGAACTGGACGTGCTCTCGCTGATTGCACCTGCCGCGACCATCAATATCATCCGCGACTACGATGTGGTCGACAAGAACCGTGTCGAGCGGCCCGACGAGGTCACTGGCGTCCTGCGGTGCCCGAACCACAACTGCATCACGACCGAGGACGAGCCAGTAGAATCACGGTTCGACGTACTCGACGACGGCGTCCGCTGTGAGTACTGCGACACCATCATCCGCGAGGACCTCGCCGCGCATATCCTGGTCTAAGCTGTCGACTGCCGCTGGGGGTGTCATAGGACCGTTCACACAGTAGTAATGTTACATCGGTTATGACCCCGACTCCCGGTGTCCAAAGTTTCACCAATCAGGCAGTCCGTCCCGAACCTTTGCTGATCGAATGACTGGCGTCTGACACAGATTTATGTCTCAGAACAATCAGCACCGTACCATGTACATGCCACCCTTCCGCGAGGAGCAACTGACGGTTGTTGCAGCGGTGCTTTTCATCCTCAGCGTGGGTATGGCGAGTTCGCTCTCTTCGAACGGTTCCCTCCTGACGCTCAATATTCTCTTGAGCGCCGCGTCCTTTGTCTATCTGTACATAAGTAGTTGAATCGTATGGCAGGTCAGGAAGCGCGGTCACTATACTCACAGTATTGAGTAGATAGCCAGATTTGGCTGAGAACCGATCACCAGTGCTCACTACGGATACGAATGTAGTGTGAAGAGTCGTGGTACCTTGACCCTCAGAAGGGTTATCCGTCACCCAACCCTCTGATTGTTTGTAATGGCAAACGGTAAGGTTGATTTCTTCAACGACACAGGCGGCTACGGTTTCATTTCGACTGATGACGGCGACCTCGACGACGACGAAGACGTTTTCTTCCACATGGAGGATGTCGGCGGCGAAGACCTCACGGAAGGTACTGAGGTCGAATTCGACATCGAGTCCTCTCCCAAGGGGCCTCGCGCGACGAACGTCGTCCGGCAGTAATACCGAGACACACCTGTCGTTCATAGCGACAGACAACAATCTCGATTTTTCAGACGGTTATGCGTCCGAGCTGACGCTATCTGTACACTCTGTATTGAACGCACATTACCTGACGATGCGGTAGTCGTGCCGCAAAAAAATACTGCGTACTTCCGTACCGATTATTCGTCGATTTCTTCGGCGAGTTCGTCGGCGTCGATGTCAGCGTCTTCGAGCGCTTCTTCAAGGTCGACATCGCCGGCACCGCCGCCCATGCCGCCCATCATACCGGGCATACCCATTCCGCCGCCGCCCAGTTCTTCCTGCACGATGATGCGGTCGATGTCGAGCAGGTCGGTGAGCTGCTGGGCAATCTGCTGTTTGCCCATCATCCACTGCTGGTTCATCGAGAGCTGTGGCGTCGCCTCGATGTAGAGCGTTTCTTTCTCGACTTCGACAGTCTCGAACTCGGGCTCGCTCTGGTCGGCGGCTTCGTCCGAAGCCTCGCTCTCCTCGTCGTCTTCGTCCTCGACGAGTTGCTCCTCCTCGACGGTGTCAGTCTGGAACCAGACGTCCAGTTCCATGTCGAGCATCATCGAAATGATGCCCTGGGCCTTCTCCTCGCGGTCCTCGACTTCTTCGACGATTTCGTACTCGTACTCGATATCCTCACCGGCCAGCGGGTGGTTGAAGTCGACGCGCGCGCGGCCGCCGATGATGGTCTCGATGAAGCCCTGCTGCTGGTCTATCTGGACCTGAGCGCCGGGGTAGCGGTCGTCCTCAGGAATCTTGTCCTTGCTGACGGTCCGGACCTGCTCGTCGTCGTATTCGCCGAAGGCCTCCTCGGCCGGCACGACGACGCTACCGGAGTCGCCGACTTCCTTGCCGACGATGTCGTCCTCGACGGATTCGAAGATATGTCCCTGGCCGAGCACAATCGTTCGCGGGGCGAACTCCTGTCCTTCGGTGTCGACGTCCTCGGCTTCGGCGACTTCTTCGTCGGTCGTGTCCACGAGGTCGCCGTCCTCGACAGTTCGCGCAGTGTAGGCGAGCTTGATGAAATCGTCCTCCTGAAGCCCATCTACCTGCTCGTTCTCGGTCTCTTCGTTCGCAGCCTCGTCGTCGGCCTCTGTGGCCTCGGAGTCGTTGCTCATACCGTCTCTCTCTGTCGTTGCACTCTTAAGGACAACGTTTCGCCCCGGTCAGCCGACGCGTCGTTCGAGCGACGATTCCAGCCGCTTTTGTCGAATGCCCCCGTCTCAGCGGGTATGTACGAGGTCGAACTGAAAGTCCGGGCCGACCACGACGACGTCCGCGAACGACTCGACGAAGCAGACGCGACGCTCGTGGGGACTGTCGAACAGGCCGACGTGTACTACGACGCCCCGGATAGAAACTTCGCACAGACGGACGAAGCGTTGCGCGTTCGGACCGAGCGGGCCGACGAGGAAACCGAGACGCGACTCACCTACAAGGGGCCGCTCGTCGAACAGGCCTCGAAGACCCGTGAGGAAGCAAAGACTACCGTCGGCGACAGCGATGCGCTCTCGGACATTCTGTCGGGACTGGGGTACGAGCCAGCTGCGGAGGTCCACAAGGAGCGAACGCGATTCCGTATTCGGGAGTATACTGTAACTCTCGACCGCGTTGACGGACTCGGCGAGTTCGTCGAAGTCGAGACTGAAGCCGAGAACGATATCGAAACCGCACGCGAGGGGGCGCGCGACGTGATGGAGACTATCGGACTCGACCCAGACGAGCAGATTCGCACCTCGTATCTGGGGCTGTTGCTCGAAGAAAATGCCTCAGGGTAATTCTTTTGTGGGCTATGGTTACCGAAAGGTATAGACCCGGTGCTTACAAAGCGGACTGACAATGACAGAGCGGAATATCCACGTACAACAGGCCTCGGGGAGGGCCGTGGAGGACCAGAACGTCGAAATCGTCGAGCGCAAAGGCGTCGGCCACCCAGATTCTATCTGCGACGGGGTGGCAGAAACCGTCTCACAGGCGCTCGCGCAGGCGTACCTCGACCGGGTTGGGAAAGTGCTGCACTTCAACACTGACGAGACGCAACTGGTGGCGGGGTCGGCCGCACCGGCCTTCGGCGGCGGAGAGATGCTCGAGCCGATTTACCTGCTTATCGTCGGTCGCGCAACCAAGCGCTACGAGGACCAGCGCATCCCGGCTGAGACGATAGCTCTCGATGCTGCCAGAGAGTATCTCGACACCACGTTCCCGGAGTTGGACGTCGGCTCGGACGTCATCGTCGACGTTCGGCTGGGTGAGGGGAGCGGCGACCTGCAGGAAGTGTTCGGCGAAGACGGTGCGGTGCCGATGGCGAACGACACGAGCTACGGTGTCGGCCACGCGCCGCTCTCGGAGACAGAGCAAATCGTCTACAACACCGAGCGCAAACTCGACACCGAGTACGGAGAGAACCATCCGGAGATAGGACAGGACATCAAGGTGATGGGGAAACGCGAGGGCGACCACATCGACGTGACTGTTGCCGTCGCGATGATTGACGGATACGTCGACAGCATGAGCGAGTATAGAGAGGCTGTCGAGGGTGTCCGCGAGTACGTGACTGACCTGGCGCAATCGTACACCGACCGCGACGTGACGGTCCACGTCAACACCGCCGACGACTACGACGACGGCTCGATTTATCTGACGACGACGGGGACCAGCGCCGAACAGGGCGACGACGGCTCTGTCGGGCGTGGCAACCGCGCGAACGGACTCATCACCCCGAATCGACCGATGAGCATGGAGGCAACAAGCGGAAAGAACCCGGTCAACCACATCGGGAAGATATACAACCTCCTCTCGACTGAAGTCGCACAGTCAGTCGCCGACGAGGTCGACGGCATCCGTCAGCTGCAGGTTCGCCTGCTCAGCCAGATTGGCCAGCCCATCGACCAGCCACACGTCGCCGACGCCGAGGTTGTCACCGTCGACGGTGTCACCGTTGCTGACATCGAGTCGGACATCGAGGCAGCTATCGACGAAGAACTGGCGGACGTAACTGCGCTCACGAAACGCGTCATCGAAGGCGAACTCTCGACGTTCTGAACGGCGATAGCTGGTACTGTCGGACAGCAGTACGTAAAATGCTCTGTCCGACAGTATGAACGAAGGCTGTTTATCCTCGCCTCCGCAACGACGGAGCATGTATCCTCCCGGTGCCGACACCGTTCTTGTTCGCCACGGTGAAATCGGCACCAAAAGCGAACAGGTTGGCCGGAAGATGGAGGGCCAACTCCGGGACAACATCGCGGCAATTCTCTCGGACCGTGGCTTCGACGACCGCGTCGAGCGCGAGCGAACTCGGCTGTACGTCCGAACGGACAGCGAGCGCGTCGAGGCTGTGACCGACGCCGTGACAGACGCCTTCGGCGTCGTCTCGGCGAGTCCCGCAGTTCGAACGGAACCGACGCTCGATGCCATCTGTTCGTGTCTTGGCGACGCTGCACGCACTCACTACGACGGCGGGAGTTTTGCTGTTCGGGCACGCCGCGCCGGCGAATCTGATGTCCATCCCTTCTCGAGTAAAACGCTGGAAGAAGAAGGCGGTACGGCAGTCTGGCAAGCGGCCGAGGATGCCGGCATCGACCCAACCGTCGACTTGGACGACCCGGACATGACATTTTATATCGAATGCCGGGCTGACGACGCGTTCGTCTTCCTCGAAAAGCGAGACGGGCCGGGTGGCTTGCCGTACGGGACACAGCGTCCTGTGGTCGCGCTGATCAGCGGCGGTATCGACTCTCCCGTCGCCGCCTGGGAGATGATGCGTCGCGGCTGTCCAGTCGTGCCGCTGTACGTTGACCTCGGGGAGTACGGTGGACCGGACCACCGCGCCCGTGCCGAGTCGACGGTCGATGCACTTGCACAGTATGCACCCAGTGGTGACATCACATTGCGAGTTGTGCCGGGCGGGAACGCTATCGACGAGATTGTCGCACAGACGGAGAAACACCGGATGCTCGTTCTCCGCCGGTTCATGCTTCTCGTCGCGGAGATGGTGGCCGAGAGCGAAGGTGCAGTCGGGATTGTCACGGGGGAAGCAGTCGGGCAGAAATCGAGTCAGACGAGCGCGAACCTCCGCGTAACGAGTGCAGTGACTGACTTTCCGGTTCACCGACCGCTACTCTCGCTCGACAAATCGTCGATTACCGAACGTGCCCGGGCCATCGGTACCTACGACGACGCGACGATACCTGCAGGTTGCAATCGTATCGCGCCTACGTATCCCGAAACGGCAGCCTCGCTCACTGAAATCCAGCGTGTCGAACCGGATACTCTGGACTCGTTGGCTCGGTCAGTGGTGGCCGACATCAACAACCAGGGCTGCTGAGGGAGTCGCCTCGTCTAAGAATATCGCGAAGAGCGAACGGAATCTATCCCCCTCGAACAGTTTCCATCCGTTACTTCGCTACTGGCGGGACAGCACCGGCATCGTCGAACCACGCGCAGTGTCAGAGGCACGGGTGTGATGTGCTTGGGCTGTCCCGCCACCGTAGGCCCAGTCGGTGAACCAGGCCCAGAGGAAAATTCGCGGCCATCAGATATATACCAAGCGTCCGGGAAAATCACCGCTCGCTGAGTGTCGCCCCTCTGAGCCGACCCACGCAAAAACGGACTCGAAAATTCCCAAAAATAAACTTAATGCCAGATTATGGTGGATTGTTCATGTACTGGGGAGCTGACACTCTATACCCATTATGCGCTCGCAGTTGGTCACAAAGCGATTTGTATGGGGTTTCTGAAGTGACTGTATACTATTATTATCTTGGGCAGGTTTCGACTTTGACTATGTGGGAAATATGAATTAAACGAAAATATGTAAATGCTATAGGCATTAAAAATCAGGCAATGGTGATGCCCGTCTCGGAACTCGAAGAACTCGTCACGAAGCGCCGTGACTTTTTGGCTGCGCTCAACGAGAGTCCGGCAACAAAACCAGAACTCGTCGAGCGTCTTGATACGTCACGCTCGACTGTCGACCGTGGCATCTCCGACCTGGAACATTGCGATTTCGTGTGCCGACCAGCAGACCGGTACCAGTTGACGATGGCCGGCAGAGCAGCCTACGAGCGCCACCAGTCGTACATCGACGACCTTCGGGATATCCAACGAACGAGTGACATCATCTCTCTGTTATCTCCGGAGGTTCCGTTCTCGTTCGACCTGCTCAAGGACGCCGAGATTCAGGTCGCCGAGTCACACGACCCGCACCAGCCACTCGAACTTGCGGCAGATATCATGTCGAATGCGAATCGCGTTCGGAAAGTCAGCCCTGCGGTGTTTCCCCTCTGTGTCGATGCGCTCGAACAGTGGATGAACGACGGGAGAACGGTCGATCTGGTCGTCACCGGTGACGTGCTGGAGACGCTGACCAACCGATACCGTGAGGAGATTTCGGCTCTCGAAGACTCGGAACACAGCCTCTACGAACTCCCGTCGACACCGCCGTACGCGCTGTGGGTTGCAGAGACTCCGGAAGCCGAGTACACGGGCCTGATGCCCACCTCTGAGACGGGTGTCGAGGGACTCCTCGTCACGGACAACGACGACGCCTGCCGCTGGGCGGTCGATCAGTACGACTCGTACCTGGAACGAGCCACAGTCGTCGATTCGCTCTGTGAACGAACGTAACCGCCTTTTACGACGCCCGTCTCGGTTCGGGTATGACCCGGGTCTGTCTGGTCGGCAACGACGACGTGAACCTCCGCTACGAGTTGCTCTCGCGTGAAACGTCCAGGAACGCGCTCGTCACCTACGACCTCCGGGAACCCTTCGAGAACGCCATCGGCATCGAGACTGTCAGCCTCGGTGCTGCCGTGGCGCTACTCAACGACCTCGACTGGTATCTCATTCGATTCGTCGAGGAAGCACTCGTCCTCGAACCCTCGATTAGCGACGACGAGTGGCTCTCCCGGGACCTCGCGGCGGAAATCCGAGCAAATGAAGCCGACGCCGAAACCGTCGACCGGTATCTCAAAGTCTACGGTATCGAACAGCCCGGCGAGGACGGGACGGACACCAAAGACTCGACAGCATCTGACGACCCCGGGGACGAATCGGACACTGAGGACGAGTCAGCCGAACCAACACAGGACCGTCCACCCCGACTCGTCGAACCGATGCTAGTCGCCCGGACCGGCGAGACGATTCCCGAGTACGACCTCCGTGACGTTGAGGAGACGCTCGTTGTCCGTCTCACCGAATCGGAGTTCGACGCATAGCTACTGTTCGAACATCCCGGTAGACATGTACCGCTCACCGGAGTCCCAGAAGACGGTCACGACAAGTGGGTCCTCGACCTCGTCACGCAACTCCTCGGCCACTCGTTTTGCCGCGACGAGTGAGCCGCCGGAGGACTGCCCGACGAGGATGCCCTCTTCGTGGGCGAGACGGCGACACTCTGCCTCGGCGTCGTCGATGGTAACAGTCTCGACACTGTCGAGGAGGTCTACGTCGAGGTTTTCGCTGACAAATCCCGGTCCCATGCCCTGAAAGTCGTCGTCGCTGGGTTCGCCGCCCGAAAGCACGGCGTTGTCTGCGGGTTCGACGGCGACGATATCAATTTCGGGGAACGTCTCCTGGAGTCGGCGGCCGATGCCCGTTATCGTGCCGCCGGTGCCGACCCCGGCGACGAGCGCGTCGACGGTCCGGTCCCCGACCTGTTCGATGATTTCGGGACCTGTAGACTGGTAGTGCGAGTCGGGATTTGCGCCGTTCTCGAACTGGCGCATCTGAACGTAGCCGTCCTGCTCGTCGAGTTCGTCCGCGCGCTCGCGACAGTCGCTTATCGTTCCCTCGATAAGTTCCAGGTCGGCGCCGTAAGCCTTCATAATCTGTCTGCGTTCGGGTGATTTCGAGGCGGGCATGATGAGCACTACCTCGTACCCTTTGGCTGCGCCGACCATCGCCAGTCCGATGCCGGTGTTGCCGCTCGTCGGTTCGACGATGGTGTCGCCGGGCTGGAGGTCACCGCGCTCTTCGGCGTCTTCGACCATCGCCAGCGCTGGCCGGTCTTTGGCCGAGCCGCCCGGATTGAACGACTCAACCTTCGCCGCTATCGTCGTTCCCTCAGGCGACTCGACGGAGACCAGCGGAGAGCCGATAGTGTCGAGGATACTCTCGTCCATTGGCGTGGCGTATGCCACCCCCACATAAACCATGTCTGCCACCGGCAGGGCGTGCCGTCGTCGCGACCGCGGCGAGTCGCCCCGTCAGTGACCGTCCCACCGGGAGTATACGACGAATACTCTTAACCCAGGGCACGTTCAACGTTGTACTATGCCACTCGAAACGATGGAACCGAACCCGGTGTGGGTACAGGATGCCTACGCCGAAACTGTCGACGTGTTCGAAGCCTACGGGCAGGACCTCACGTTTCGCGTCTGGGGCGGCGACTGGTGCAAAGACTGTCGGTCACAGCTCCCGGATTTCGGTGCCGCACTCGAAGCGGCAGCGGTTCCGGACGACAACGTCGTCCACTACGAACTCGACGAGGACAAGCAGGGGCCCGGCGTCGAGGAGTACGATATCGAACTCATTCCGACCGTGGTCGTCGAACACGAGGGCGAAGAGATCGCGCGCTACGTCGAGGAGGAGTCCGTTCCGATCGCCGTCTATCTCGCCGACCGTATCGAAGAGTCACTCGGTGCTGTCGACACCCAGTAGAACCGGCCTATTCCTGTAACTGCTCGTTGGCCCACGAGAGCGCGTCGCTCAGGTCGTGGCGCGGCGGTGAACAGGTAAAGGACCGACAGACGTACACCGTCGGCTCGCCGTCGCGCTGCGTTCGGTCGGCCCAGATTGCCGGGGCGCTGTCGAGTTCGAGCGTCGTCAACCACCCTTCGAACGTCTGCTCGTCGGCCGGTCGCCACGCCAGTAGACGCATCGGCAGGTACCGTTCAGCCAGCGTCTCGTACCAGCTATCGGGCGCCTGGTCGGCGACGAGTGTCAGTTCCAGCGACCCCGTCGCCAGTCTGTCTGCAGCTAGCGTCAGTGAGGCGTGCTGAAGCGGGTTTGCATCGATTTTCGACGCGTGTGTCTCGACGACGCGCGTCGCAATCGCCTCGAAGCGGTCGTGCGTCGTGAAATGCGACAGCGAGAGGAGTAGCTCTGCGGCGACACCCGCACTGGAGGGCGTCGACTGGTCGCTGACTTCCTGTGGACGAGCGACAAGCGTTTCTCCGCCAGTTTGAGTGAAATACAGCGTGCCAGCGTCCTCGTCCCAGAACCGCTCTTCGATAGCACGTGCGAGGTCCAGCGCAAAGGCGAGGTGGTCCACGTCGCCAGTCGCCTGATAGAGGTCGAACGCGCCTCGCGCGAGGAATGCGTAGTCTTCGAGATAGCCGTCGATTTTCGTCTCACTGTCTTTGAATCGGCGCTGGAGTCGGCTTTCCCCTTGGTCCCAGAGGTGCTCGCGGACGAACGAGAGCGCATCGGCGGCAACGTCGGCGTACGATTCGTCGAGGACGAGCGCCCCGTCTGCGAGCGCGGAGATGGTGAGGCCGTTCCAGGACGCGAGTATCTTCTCGTCGCGGGCGGGCCGCGGCCGTTCGCTGCGTGCGTCGAACACCTGTTCGCGCGCTCGCTCGATTGTTCCTTCGACGTTCGCCACGTCCATATCGTATTCTTCGGCCAGTTCGTCGACGCTGGTGGTCTCGGTCAGTACAGTCTGACCCTTCTCGAAATTCCCGCCGGGAGCGACGCCATAGCGGTCACAGAAGAGGTCTGCCGCTGTTTCGTCGTCGACGGCGTCATGGACTTCGTCGGGCGTCCAGACGTAGAACGCACCTTCCTCCTGTTCGCCACTCTTCCCCTCACTGCTCTCGGGTCGCGTTGCTCCCCGCTCGCTCTCTTCGCGGTCGTTTCCAGTGGATTCGACCGCACTCCGTGCGTCTAAGGTGCTGTAGAATCCGCCGTCCGGATGCTGGAGTTCTCGCTGGAGAAATTCGAAGGTCTCCGTGACAACGTCGGCGTAGCGTTCGTTGCCGGTCAACTGGTAGCCGGCCAGGAACGCCCGCGGAATCTCGGCGTTGTCGTAGAGCATCTTCTCGAAGTGAGGCACGGTCCAGTCACGGTCTGTCGTGTAGCGGTGGAAGCCACCGCCGACGTGGTCGTAGAGACCGCCGCTCGCCATCGCGTCGAGCGTCTCGGTCACGACGCTTTCGTACTCACCGCGCCCGCCGCGAGCGACAGTGCGCATGAGGATGTGCAGCCGAGTATTCTGTGGGAACTTCTGGCCGCGTCCCCAGCCGCCGTGTTCGCGGTCGGCGCCGCGTACCGCTGCCTCGGCGGCGTTCTCGACGGCGATGCTTCCAGGTGCCTCACCGGGCTGGTCGGGGACCTCTTCGAGTTCGCCCTCGATGGCGCTGGTCCACTGGTCAGCCCGATTCTCGATTTCCTCGCGCTCTTCGGGATTCTCCCACGATTCTTTGATGTCCTGAAGCAGCCCCAGAAAACCGGGCTGGCCGCGTTTTGGCTCTTTCGGGAAGTAGGTCCCGACGTAGAACGGGCGACCGTCGGGTGTGAGCCACGCCGACAGCGGCCACCCCCCGCGTCCGGTTACCTGCTGGCAGATGGACATGTAGATACTGTCGATGTCCGGCCGTTCCTCCCGGTCGACTTTGACCGGGACGAAATGTTCGTTGAGGAACTCGGCAACGTCTTCGTCCTCGAAACTCTCTTCGGCCATGACGTGACACCAGTGACAGGCGGCGTAGCCAATCGAGAGGAAGATTGGCTTATCGCTCTCGCGGGCCGCCTCCATCGCTTGCTCGTCCCACGGTTGCCAGTTGACGGGGTTGTCGGCGTGAGCCTGGAGATACGGAGACTGCTCCTCGTCCAGACGGTTGCGCTGAGTCGGGTCGGTCATGGCGTGCAGTCCGGGCGCTGGACGCAAAAGCGATTGGTCCGCGGGAACGAGTGGAAACGCTTACGTCGCCGCCTACCACCCTTCGAGATATGACAGAGACAGTGCTGCTCGTCGGTGGTGGCGGCCGCGAGCACGCGATTGCTCGCGCGCTTGCCGACTCGAACGCCGACCTCTACGCCTGTGCAGGGAACAAAAATCCCGGCATCGCACGACTCGCCGAAGGATTCGAGACGCTCGACACGACGAACCCGACCGCCGTGGTCGACTTCGCCCGCGACTCCGGTGTTGACCTCGCCGTCATCGGTCCGGAAGCCGCACTCGAAGCGGGTGTCGCCGACGCACTCGACGAGGCAGACATCTACACCTTTGGCCCGCAGGAGGAAGAGGCCCGCATCGAGACGGACAAAGCCTTCCAGCGGCGCTTCATGGAGGAACACGACATCCCGGGTTGTCCGGACTTCGAGACGTTCGAGGACATGGAAGCCGCCTGCGAGTACGTCGACGAGTACGACGGAGACCTCGTGGTCAAGCCCGCCGGCCTGACCGGTGGCAAGGGCGTTCGCGTCATGGGCGACCAGGTCGACGCCGAGGAAGCCAAAGAGTACATCCGCGAGTCCGAGTACGACCGTATCGTCCTCGAGGAACGGCTCGTCGGCGAGGAATTCACGGTGCAGGGGTTCGTCGCCAACGGCGACCTTCGGGTGACGCCCGCCGTGCAGGACCACAAGCGCGCCTACGAGGGCGACGAGGGACCAAACACCGGCGGCATGGGCTCCTACAGCGACTCCTCACTCGAACTGCCCTTTATGAGCGAGTCGGAGTACATGGACGCCATCGACATCATGCAGGCCACTGTCGACGCGCTGGACGGCTACAAGGGCGTTCTGTACGGTCAGTTCATGCTCACCGCGGAGGGCATCAAGGTTGTCGAGTTCAACGCTCGCTTCGGCGACCCCGAGGCGATGAACACGCTGCCAGTGCTGGAGACGGAGTTTCTCGACGTGCTCACGGCCGCACGCGATGGCGACGACCTGCCGAAATTGAAGTTCCAGCGCCAGGCCACCGTCTGCAAGTACGCCGTCCC
>JAZKTK010000146.1:0-5372 GCA_036625595.1 Haloarculaceae archaeon
GCCATCGGCGGACTCACGACGGGTGTGTAGCCGTCGTCGAGCAACGAGTCGAGCAGGTCACCGTTGACCTCTTTCAGGCTGCCCGAGTGGTCGCCGCGGCGAATCTTCTTCTTTCCATCTTCGACGACGCGAACGGCTGATTTCCGGGGGCCGTGGAGGAGCTTGCCGTCCACACCCGAGAGGCCGACGGCGTCGACGCCTTCGCTCTGGAGATTCGCGACCATCTCGGTGTTGAGGAGGCCGGGCATCACCATTTCGAAGACGTCCATCGTCTCCTCGTCGGTGAATCGCCCGACGACGCCGCTCGGTGTCTCGACGTACTCCGGTTCGATGCCGAGTCGTTCGAGCGTGTCGTCGACGGCCGTCGAGCCGCCGTGGGTGACGACCACGTCGTGTGGCCCAGCGCCACCCTCGGGGTCTGCCTGCTTGTCTGACTCACCCGTGACGAGCGATGCAACGTCGGCGATGGCACCTTTGGGGTCGACCGCGCGAGCGCCACCGATTTTGATTACTACAGTCATGAAAAATATCCTCCAATTACGGCGCACCGACGGGGTGCAGCCCCTGGAATTCCAGCCCAGCCGTCTCCTCGATGCCGAGCGCGACGTTAGCGGCGTGGACCGCCTGGCCCGCCGAGCCCTTCATCATGTTGTCGATGGCTGAGAACACGACCAGCCGCTTGTTGCTGGCGTCGAGTTCGAACCCGACCTCCGCCGTGTTCGTGCCGGCGACGGCCTTGGGTTCGGGGTAGCGGTAGACGCCACCGCCACCTGCGACTAGCTCCACGAACGGTTCCGCTTCGTACGCGCCACGATACGCGCCCCAGAGGTCGCCTTTCGAGACGGGTTCGCCGGGGAAGACGTGACACGTCGCGCTCGCGCCGCGAATCATATCGACGGCGTGCACAGTAAAGGACACGTCCAGCCCGAGGAACTGTTCGATTTCGGCCTCGTGGCGGTGGCCGGTCGGCGCGTACGGGCGAACGACACCCGAGCGCTCGGGGTGCGAGGAGGCCTCGCCGCCACCTGCGCCGCCCTCGCTGGAGCCGACTTTCACGTCGATGACGATCTGTTCGTCACCGGTGAGGATGCCGTCCTCGACGAGCGGGAGCAGTCCCATGATGGTTGCCGTGGCGTTACAGCCGCCGGAGGCGATGAGGTCCGCGCCCGGCAGTTCCTCGCGCGTGAGTTCGGGGAGTGCGTAGACGGCGTCCTCGAGCAGGTCGGGCCGTTCGTGGCCGTCGTACCACTCCTCGTACTGTGCTTCGGTGTTCAGACGAAAGTCAGCCGACAGGTCGACGACCGTGTCGGCGGCGTCTTGGAAGGCGTCGATGCGCTCCATCGAGACGCCGTGGGGGGTCGCCGCAAAGAGGACGTCGACCGACTCGAGCTCTTCTGGATGGGAGAAGCGAACGTCGGTGTGGCGGAGATTCGGGTGTGCGTGCCCGATGGTCTTGTTCTCTTTCGAACGACTGGTGGCCTGGGCGAGTTCGAACTCGGGGTGGCCATCCAGCAGGCGGAGCAGTTCCCCGCCGGTAAAGCCGCTGGCACCGACGACGGAGGCCGAGTATGTCATGTTGACACCTCTGTATCCGTCTCGGATTCGACTTTCGTTTCGAGCCAGTCGACTACGCGAGCGGGCACGTCCACGTCGGTCACGCCGTCGAGCGCTTTGAACTCGACGTTGTGGTTGACTTCGTGGACGGTGTACCCTGTGGGGTTCCCATCCTCGTCGACGCCGGTCTCCATCAGGTCCACACCGAGCAGGCCGCCGCCGACGGCGTCGCTGGCCCGCTGGACGAGGTCACGCGCCTCGTCGTCGAGTTCGAACTCGGCAGTCTCGGCACCCTTCGCGGCGTTGGTCAGCCAGTGGTCCGAGGACCGGACCATCGCGGCGACCGGTTCGCCGTCCGTGGCCAGCACGCGAATGTCGCGGCCGGGCTTCTCGACGAACTCCTGGATGTAGAACACCTTGTGTTCGTAGTGGCCGAGTACCTCCTTGTGTTCGAGGACGGCTTCAGCCGCCGAGTCGCCTTCGAGTTTCGCCATCAGGCGGCCCCACGAGCCGATGACCGGCTTGATGACACAGGGGTAACCGAAGTCCTCGATAATCTCCATGGCGGCGTCTTTGGTAAAGGCGACTTCCGTCGTCGGTGTCGGGACGCCGGCCCGTTCGAGCGCGAGGCTGTTTTTCACTTTGTCCGCACAGACTTCGGCGACTTCGGCGTCGTTGACGACTGGGACGCCGTATGCGTCGGCAAACTCCGTCGTGTAGAGACTCCGGGAAGTTGCCAGACACCGGTCGACGAGAATGTCGACGCCGCCGAACGCTTCGGGTGGCTCCGAGAGGCCAAACCGTTGTTTGCGAACGTCTATCTTTGCAACGTCGTGGTCGCGCTCGCGTAACTCCGAGAGAAGCAGCTTCTCGTCTTTGCGGATGCGCGAATAGAGAATTCCGACTTTCATGTGTGTCTCCAGGGGGTTGGCCGGTCGTACCCGGCCGGTGTCTTTCGGTTCGCGGTTCCGAGACGGCCGCACTGCTCACGTCTCGTGTCGCGCACCGTTTGACCATGACGAGACCCGCGCTGCCTCGCAACGCTCGGCACTGCCGTGGCCAGCGGCTGCCCACGACGCTCGCGGGTCGCGCGCACCTTACTCACCCCAGTCTTCTTCGAGTTCGGGTGCCGTATCGAGTTCGACGGGGTCGTCGTCGATAACTTCGAGTTCGGCACCGCAGGTTGAGCAGTCGACAATCTCTCCGACTTCGAGGTCGTCGTGCAGGGTCACGTCGCCCCCGCACTCGGGACAGTCTGCCATTGTACCTCTGAGTGGTTGGTCTATCGACTTAAAGCCTTCGAACCTGTCAGAAGAAATTGGTGACATACACGCAGGTCTAAGCGTGTGAATGGTGTATTTTCGAGATGTACCGAAACGTATATTCAGAGTTCTGGTATGTTGTCCCCGGGCGGGGATCGTCGTCGTACTCGGGCAGCCTGGAGCCCGCGCTCGCCGGTGTTCGCGAGTGGGGGCGTCTGCTGGTCAGACATAGCTGTCCACCTCCGATTGGAGTGTTGTTGCTGCGTCGTCGATGGCCGAGTGGCGCTCGTCGACAGTGTCGCGGTCCGCTGCCAGCGTCTCCGTGGCCCGGTCGAGGTGCTGGCGGACGGCTTCGGGTGCCGGACCGCCCCGCGAGTCGCGCATGGCGACGCTCTCGCTCGGGTCGAGTGCCGCCTCGATTTCGTCTCTCGGGACCTGCGCTGTCAGTGACTCCCCGAGGACCGTCTCGCTCGCTGCGTCCAGTTCGGCAAAGCCGGGGTCGTCGCTCTGCTCTGCTGCAGTCGCGACCAGTTCGTGCGCCGTCCGGAAGGGGACGCCCGACTGTGCGAGCAGGTCGGCGACACCCGTCGCCGTCGAGAACCCTTCACCGGCAGCCCCGGCGAGGTCGTCGGCCGGCCAGTCGGCGGTCGCGACCGCGCCTACGGCGACCTCGACGCTCTCGGTGACGGAGTCGATGGCCTCGTAGGCGTGCCCGCCCGCCCGCTGCAGGTCGCGGTTGTACGCCCGCGGAAGCCCTTTGAGCGTCGTTAGCAGTCCCTCCAGTCCTGCGGTCGCGTCGCCAGTCCGTCCCCGGACCAGTTCCAGCGTGTCCGGATTCTTCTTCTGGGGCATAATCGAGGACGTGGAGGCGTAGTCGTCGTCGAGTTCGACGAAGCCGCGGTTGGCGAAGACGACCATATCCTCCGCGAGTCCCGACAGTGTCGTCGCCAGTGTCGCCGTTGCCGCGGTTGTCTCGACGAGAAAGTCCCGCGCGGCCGCGGCATCCATCGAGTTCTCGACAATCTTCTCAAAGCCCAGCAACTCGGCGGTCCGCTCGCGGTCGATGTCGAACGGCGTCCCCGCGAAGGCGGCGCCGCCGAGCGGTGACTGATTGATTCGTTCGTAGGCATCGAGCAGCCGAGCGGTGTCGCGAGCGAGCGCCTGCTCGTAGGAGCAAATCCAGTGTGCGACCGTGGTGGGCTGGGCTGGCTGGAGGTGGGTGTAGCCGGGCATCACCGTCCCGGTGTGCTCGTCTGCCACCGCAAGCAGTTGCTCGCGGGCCTCGATTACTGTCTCCAGCAGGGCCAGCACGTCTGCACGCAGCCGATAGCGGATACACGCGGCGACTTCGTCGTTGCGCGAGCGGGCGGTGTGCATCCGGCCGCCCTCCGGGCCGACCCGTTCGATAACCGCGGTCTCGATTGCTTCGTGGACGTCCTCGCCGTCGGGCAGGCCGCTGTGGCCCGCTTCTTCGATGTCGTCGAGCGCACGGAGTATCGCGCCCGCGTCCTCGTCGCCGACGATGCCCTGTTCGGCCAGCATCACGACGTGGGCGCGGTCGACAGCGAGGTCAGCGGCGAAGATGCGCTCGTCGGCGGCCAGCGAGGAGAGAAACTCCCGGGCGGGGCCGCCGCTAAAGCGGTCGCGGCGAACCACGGCATCGTCAGTACTCTCCTCGCTCATACGATTAGTCCTCCTGGCGCGCGTTCTCCATGGCACGCCTGGCCAGGCGCGACTGGAAGCCGTGATACTTGGCGACGCCGGTGGCGTCCTGCTGCGTGATGCCGCCCTGCACGTCCTCCTCGTCGAAGGACGCGGCCGATTCGGAGTAGACAGCGTACTCGCTCTCGCGGGCGACGGGGCGGCAGTGGCCACCCTCCAGTTTCACGGTGACGGAGCCGTTCACGCGCTCGTTGGTGGTGTCGATGAAGCCTTCGAGGGCGTCGACAAAGGGGGCGTCGACGAGACCCTGGTACCCCTTCTGGGCCCACTGCTGGTCGACCTGCTGTTTGAACTGGCGCTCCTCCTGGGTGAGGACGAGCTGTTCGAGCGCCTCGTGGGCGGTCAGCAAAACGGTGGCTGCGGGATGTTCGTAGTTCTCGCGGACTTTCAGCCCGAGCATGCGGTCTTCCATCATGTCCGTCCGGCCGACGCCGTGGGCACCGGCCTGTTCGTTGAGCTGCTCGACGAGCGAGACGGGGTCGATTGGCTCGCCGTCGAGGGCGACCGGAATGCCGTCCTCGAACTCGATGTCGACGAGTTCGGCGTCCTTGCCGCTGGGATTCTGCGTCCAGTCGTAGATATCGTCTTCGGGAATCGTCGCGGGGTCCTCTAGTTCGGAGCCCTCGATGGAGCGACTCCAGAGGTTGGTGTCGATGCTGTAGCGGCCTTCGCTACCACCCTCGACCGGGAGGTCGCGCTCGGCGGCGTACTCCATCTCCCACTCGCGGGTCAGGCCGAGTTCGCGGACGGGCGCGATGACTTCCAGGTCCGAATCGCGCCAGACGGCCTCGAAGCGGAGCTGGTCGTTGCCCTTGCCGGTACAGCCGTGGGCGA
>JAZKTK010000147.1:0-5289 GCA_036625595.1 Haloarculaceae archaeon
GTCCCGGTACTCGGGCATGTTCGTCCGGCCGACGATGACCTGGTCGATGTCGATTCGAGGGTTGTTCTTGGGCTTGATTGTCTGTTCCTGCGTCGCGTGCAAGAAGTCATAGAGGAACTCCCGCTGGAGTTTCAGCAGTTCCTCACCCGAGAAGATGCCTCGGTTCGCGTTACAGAACGCACCGGAGTAGTCGAACGCGCGCGGGTCGGATTCGCCGTACACGGCGATTTTCGAGTAGTTGACGTCGCCAGTCAGCTCCGTCTCGTCCTGGTTTTTCTTGTCTTTGGGTTCGAACGTCTCGATACCCTGGCGTTTGTTCTCGTCAGCGATGAAGCGAATAATCTCGATGTGGTTGTCGAGCACCGCTTCGAGGTCGTCGTCGTAGTGGGCCAGCAGGCGGTCCATGTAGAACTCGCTGGCTGGGTCCAGCGCCTGCTCGTTGCGAATCGTGTAGGGTGCATCGAGTGTCTCGTTGATGTCTTCGATGACCTGCTCGCGTTGGTCTTTCGGTAAGAGGACGATTGGGTCCTGGTTCATCGGCGACCGGACCACGTCGTCGGCGGGGTCCTGGTCGGGAATGATGTCACAGAGGTTCGTCCAGCGGAACGTGTACATCCGTCCCTCGTCGCGGGTGGTGTAGTCCTCGAAGTAGGTACGGACCTGTCGGTCGAAGTCGGATTTACCCGACCCCACGGGCCCGAGCAGTAGTTTGATGCGCTTTTGCGGACCGAGTCCGCGCGCACCGGATTTGACTTTGTTGACGAACTCGTGGATTGCCTCGTGGATGACCCGGCCGTAGAATGTGTTCTCACCGTTTTCCAGCGGGTCGTCGGTGGCGAGTTCGTACTCGACGACCCCCGCCTCCTCGTCGTATTCGGTGCCGTAGTAATCGAACATATCTGCAACTCGCTGGTGAGCGTTTCTGGCGACCTTCGGGTCGTCGTACAGCGTCTCCAGATACCAGTCGAAGGAGTGGGTCTGGCGCAAATCACCCGGTATCGTGTCACGGTACTCCTGGCTCAACTCTTCGAGAGTCTGCTTGTTACCTGTCATGCTATCACGGGGCGTTCTCGGATGGCTCCCGGCTGTGGGACATCGGTGCGTGCTCCGAATCGAGTCGCGCGCACACCGCTACGAGGTATGTGAAAACATACCAATAGCAGTGCGGTGCAACACCGTACGCGTGGGGTGTCTTTGTCGGAACAATCACCGATACTATTTATTATATGAGTTCTCCACAAATATATACTTTTCTGCACTTCTGGTCTCGAGCCGGGTTTACATTGGAAAGAAACACACCACGGCAACGGGAAAGTGACTGGTAATCAGAATTGGGCAAATGTGGCGTTTATATAAGTATGGTGTGTGACACCATTCAACTCTCCGTCGCATCGGGGGACTGATAGCGGTCGAAAGCGTACCGTTGGTATGGCAATCGACGGACTCGCCGAGGGGTGGGATGTCTGGAGCAACGAGCAGTCGAAGGTGGTACTCGCCTATCGCCCGGACGTGTTCAACACCGCTGACTTTCCGGCGGCCTGTCTGCCGACGATTTATCTCACGAAGGGAAAGCAGAGCCGCCGACCCGGCCGTGACCGACCCAGTCCGGACGATGCCTGGTACGTCACGCTCTATCTCGAACCCGAAGTCGACGCCGGACAGGAGTCCTTCGACAGCAAGGAACAGGCCCACGACCATGTCGCCGCTCTCAGTGAGCAGTTTGTAGTCGGCGATCTCGACTACCGTGACCTCTATCAGGTCCCTCGGCCGGACTACTTCGAGAAACTGGACGAGTTGACTGGCCAGTAGCAGTGAGCTCCACCGCTCGTCGACCCAGTCGGCGGGCGCGGGACTTAATCGGCCGGCGGGACAAAGAAGCACAATGACTACTATTACACTCATCGGGACCCGCCTGGCCGAACCCGGTACCGAGTTCGTCTACCAGGGCGAATCGAGCGCCTGCGAGGGTTGTCCCTACCGCGACCAGTGTCTCAATCTTACGGAGGGCCGCAAATACGAAGTGACGGATATCAGAGAGGGAGCGAGTACGCTCGAGTGTGCAGTCCACGACAGCGGCGTGACTGCTGTCGAAGTCGAGCCGGCACCCATCCAGGCGAACGTCGCTTCGAACAGTGCATTCTCCGGGAGCGTCGTCTCGCTCGAAGGCCCCTGTCCGCACACAGACTGCCCCAGCCACGAGTACTGCGAACCTGCTGGTGCGGAGTTCGACAGCGAGTATCGCATCACCAGCATCCTCGGTGAGCCACCCCACGACTACTGCATGCTCGACCGGGACCTGACGCTGGTGGAGTTCGAACCACCGGAAGACGCCTAGCTATTCCTGTATCTGGACGCCAGTATTGTTCAGGTACGCATCGAACGTCTGGTCGTCACCAGTAATGATGCGGCCGATTGTGGCCTGATACGGCGTGATAGTGTAGGTGCTACCGCCGTGCTGGGGTTGACGGGGAAACGGGATATGCGCCCGGAAGTTGTCTACGCTGACGATAGTGTGGTATTCGACCGGGGAGTCGCCGTAGTAGACGACGTAGCCAAAGCGCTGGCTGTTCGCTTGCAGGTGCTGTGTCCACGGTGCCTGAAAATTGGCGTCGAGTTGCTCGTGGCGTTGGATGCGCAACTGCACGTCGTCGCGGTAGGTCCACGTCCCCATGTCGTTGAACGGTATCCACTCGCCGTGGTCCGACCCCGCAACCAGATTCTGAACATCCTCGAGACTGGTCATCGGCGGGAATGTCACGGAGAGTCGACATAAATACGACCGGTTTCCGTTTCCAGTCAGGGAATTGTGTCGATGCGGTCGGCCGCGTAGCCAAAGACGTGTTCGTAGCCTTCCGGCGACATCAACACCGGGTAGAAATCCTCGTCGGCGACCAGGTCGACGCCGTCAGCGGATGCAAACGGTGTCCCCGCAGCCACCGGTTCGAAGTTCGAGGCGTACACTTCGTACTTCGTCGCGGCTTCTTTCGGGACCTGTTCGCGGAGTTTGAACACTGGAAGCCCGTCTTTGGCCGGCCGCTCAGCCTCGGGAAGCGCGCCGACAGCTCCGAGGAACTCGCGTGCGACGAGTGCGGCGTTTGTTGCGGCCTGGTCGGACTGCTGGTAGCCACACTCGACTTCGATTGTCTGGGGGATTGCCTCGAAGAGACGCCCGTCGGTGTGGTCGCCGGCGTCGACGACCGCATCGACACTCAGGCGCGGACAGACGTTGCGCGCGTAGTCGGTCAGTTCCTCGACGATAGCGAACATGCCGTGATAGGACTGCGTCGAGTGCAAGGAGAGCGTCGTCAGATTCCCAAACCGGGACGCAATCTCCGCGGCGAGACGGCTTTCGTGGGTTTCGCCGCTCGGGTCACCCGGGAACGCGCGGTTCAAATCCTCGTCGACGTAGCGAGTGCCTGCTTCGAGCGCCCGCTCGTTGGCCACGATAAGCGCCACCGGGCGCTCGACCGGCGGCGCTTCTGCTGCGAGTTCCTCGACGGCCTGGACACCACAGGGTTCGTCCCCGTGAATCCCACCGATAATCGCTAGCTCTGGGTCGCCCGTTCCGAGCTGCTCGACGCGCATCTATCTGTTATCTACCTCGTCTGCGGCTATGTGTGCATTGCGGTTTCCGCGACACTGACTGCATTCGGCACCCGTACTGCTGTCGCGACAGACACGGGAATCCGGCCTCCTGGATTCCGCAATTGTTCCAAGACATATCCGCTGGGCGCTCACGAATTTTGTCCGAGGACAGAGTCCTGAGAGTTTGTAAAGACGATTAGCGCCGTGATTTCGTCTTCGATATCGAAAAAGTCGTGCTCGACGCCCTGTTCGACGTAGACCACATCGCCTTCCTCGATGGCATACGTTTCGTCGCCGACGGCAGCCATCCCAGCGCCTGAGATTATAAAGTAGAGTTCGTCCTCTTTGTGCGGGTGTTTCGGTTCCGGATTGGGATAGTGTCCGAGTTCGACACTCATCGACTCCTCGCTGAGGACTTCGACGTAGTTTTTCTCTCCCTGTTTGAGTTGCTCAACCAGTTCGGCCGTCGAAACGTGGCTCATTGGGTACCATCTGAAGATACCGGTCTGGCATCCGATGAACACTTCGGTCTCTCGGTCACTAGAATGCCGAACGCCGGAGCGGTGTCAAGGGTGTTCTGACCCATCACTACCGGTCGCGTCGCTCGGAATGAACGTGCCGGCCACCCATCCGATTCCGGCAGCAACCGCGGCCGGGACGAAGATAATCAGCGCTATCCCAACGAAAGATGTGCCACGCTGTTGGAGCCCGCCGCTTGCTTCCATGGCTGGACTGAGGGCGACCAGCGGGACGAGTAACAAAACGAGTGCGACGGCGTACGCAGTCTTCGAGACTGCGCCCTGTACTGTCCGTCGGCGGACGAGATACGCAGTCGAACCGAGCCACAGAACACCCCCTAACAGCAGTCCCCACGCACTGGCAGTGGTGACTGCCAGCACGATGCTCCCGACGATACCGACGACGATTCCGCCAACGATACCCACGATGACGGTAAGCGTGTCGTCGACAGCTCCGTCAGGGTCGAGGAGTTGTCCGTCTTTGGTGCCGATTCCGGAAACCTCCGCAACTGTGCTCGCAGTCGCGCCAGCAACGCTCGCCTCGTCCGACTTTGATGGCGTGTGTGTGGTCTGGTCCCAGTCACCATCGTCGTCAGCGTCGGCAGCAGCTCGTTCGGCAGTGAGGTCGGCCGAACAGTGCATACAGTAGGTTGCAGTCTGGCCGATTGGTTCACCACACTCCGGACAATGTGGGTCTGGGTTCTCGTTGCTCATACTCTGAAATTCGCAGTCTGTCCGATTGTCTGTGTTTGTACGAGTCAGTAGTGTACTCTATGACTTATATTGATACGTCCGAATGAGCCGGAAGACCCGGGACAACCGGTACCGAGCCGCCCACACCAGAGAGATTGACACTCCCGGGACCCAGAACTGGTCTGGTTCGGCATCGTACTGCCGGTTTTCACTCCGTGACAATATTCGAATCCTGCGGTGTAGAACTCGGGCAGCGGAAACAACTGACAAAACAACGACTGAGAGTTATTCGAGAGTCCCAACGTATTCGTAGTCTTCCGGTCGCGCCTCCGGTCGCTCCCCGTCGAGTTCGATTTGCCACCCGTCGAGAACGGCCGGGTCGGTCAGCGCGTTCGTGAGCGTGGTGCGAACATCGAGAACGTCGACGCCGTAGTAGTCGTTGGGAATCCCCTGAAAGTACTGCAGTGCCGTCTGGAAAAGCGAGCGCATTCCG
>JAZKTK010000148.1:0-5280 GCA_036625595.1 Haloarculaceae archaeon
AGAGCTGCTGGAGTTCGTCGCCGGCGTTCATCAGCGTCGGCGAGTTCGGCATGAACGAAAGGTTCTCCATCAGGTCCTGGAACTGCCCGGCGATAGACTGAACGTGTTCCTGCACGTCGGCAGGGAGTTCGGGGACGATAGTCTCGTAGGCGAACTTGTTGACGTTGTACTCCGAAAGCGTCGTCGTGGTGTCGGTGTCGACGGTAGTCCCTTTCCCGAAGACCTCCTCGGCGAGTTCGTCTCGGCGCGGATGGTCGGGCTTGAGCTGGTCAGGTGACACCTCGATTTCGATGTCTTCGTTGCGTGCCTCGAACACTGCTTCGGCGAGTGCGATGTTCTTGGCGACGCGGTCGAACAGGTCCTCCTGTTGTTCGACGAGGTCGCCGTTCGCATCTTTCCGAAGATAGCGTGCGGGCAGGATGTTGTGATACGCGTTCCCAGTCAGACGGTCTTCGAGGGTGTCTCCCTCGACCCGTTTGATCGGCAGGGTGAGTTCGTCCGCGCCGAGGTCGGAACTCATACGCGGTCACCTCGGATGGCTGTTTGTGTAGCGATACACCGTCGCTGGCGTGGCCCCATTCCTCTCATTTGTGACGGAAGACGTGTTCGATTTGGCCCCAAATAACCGTTTGGGTCTGCGGATTTCATGGATACGATACAGATATCACTGTTCTGTTTGCTCTGCCGCGATACTCCCGGTTCGCGGACGTACCGTTACGAAGTGTATACAGTGGGTGCTCCCTCTTAATGGATTGCAGACCGGAGTGGAAGTGAAAACCGGCGGTGTCGATGCGCAAGACAGCACCGGCGAATGCAGTGGAAATCACGGGGGGTTTCGACTGGAGATTGGGGGCCACGAAGCTTATGTCTTGCCCGACTGTCAGTTTCACGTAGTGATGCTACTCCCAGTAATTGCTGTCCTCCTCCAGGGGTTAGGACCGCTCGGCTCGCCGCCAGCGATTCTCGTCGGGTTAGCCGTTCTGGCGCTCGTCGTTCTCGTCGGTCGGTTCGTCCTCGCAGTCGCGTGGCGACTTATCCTCATCGCGCTGGCCATCGGTATCATCCTGTGGATTCTCGGTATCCTCGGCTTCGGAGTGTTGTAAGCCCGGGAGTGTTACCGACCGACGCTCGACAAGAAGTTCCGAATCACGTCGTGGCCCACCGCCGTCAGCACGCTTTCGGGGTGGAACTGCACGGCTTCGATTGGATACTCGCGGTGGCGGACTCCCATGACCAATTCTTCGCCGTCGACAGTCGTGGTTGCTGTCACTTCGAACTCCTCGGGAACCTCCGTGGCGACAAGCGAGTGGTATCGTCCGCCCTGGAAGCCCTGTTCGAGTCCCTCGTAGACGCCTTTCCCGTCGTGGTCCATCGGGAACGCTTTCCCGTGGATTGGTTCGGGGGCTCGCCCGACTGTTCCGCCGTAGGCGTAGACGGCAGCCTCCAGTCCGAGACAGACGCCCAGCGTCGGAACCTCGGGACTGACCTCCCGGAGTACGTCGAGCGTGACACCGACGTCACGGTCGTTTTTCGGATGGCCCGGTCCCGGCGAGATGATGATTGCGTCGGGGTCGAAGGCCAGCACGTCGTCCAGCGAAGCGGTATTGCGGACGACTTCGGTCTCGGCGTGCTCGCTGACGTACTCGACGAGGTTGTAGGTGAACGAGTCGAAGTTGTCGATGAAGAGAACGCGTGGCCGGTCGGCGGGCATCGACGGCGCGTCTCCGGACTGAGTGGCACTGTCGGGATGGTCCGTTCCGGCGGCCTCTCCGTCGCTGGAACTCATCGCGACACCTCCTGTGCCGTGGCCGTCTCGTCCTCCATCTCGATGCGTTCCAGGGCAGTTAGCACGCCGTCCATCTTCTTTTCTGTCTCCTCGTACTCCGAGGTGGGTTCGCTGTCGGCGACGATGCCGGCGCCCGCCTGAACGGTGATGCGCTGTTTCTCACCGGGTGACTGCCGTTCGTCCTCTTCCAGTTCCTCGACCGTCGCCGACCGAATCACGATGGCGAAATCCGCGTCGTCCTGCCAGGAGACGTAGCCGACGCCGCCGCCGTAGGGCCCTCGCGGGCTCCGTTCGAGTTCGTCGATAATCTCCATCGCCCGAATCTTCGGCGCACCCGAGAGGGTCCCGGCGGGGAACGATGCCCGAACGGCGTCGAACGCGTCGTACTCCGCTGCGAGCGTGCCCGTGACTGTAGACTCGATGTGCTGGACGTGACTGTACTTGAGGACGTTCATGAACTCCTGGACGCGGACGCTGCCCGCCTCGGCGACGCGGCGCACGTCGTTGCGCGCCAGGTCCACGAGCATCGTGTGTTCGGCCCGTTCCTTGCCGTCGGCGAGCATCTCGCCGGCTAGCCGACGGTCCTCGACAGGTGAGTTCCCGCGCGGGCAGGTTCCCGCGATGGGATTGGAGACGACGTGGCGGTTTCCGACAGAGACGAGCGTCTCCGGACTCGCACCGACGATAGTCAGGTCGTCGTAGCCGAGCAGATACATGTACGGCGAGGGATTGACCGCCCGCAGCGCCTCGTAGAAGCCCAGCGAGTCGACGTCGCCGTAGAGCTCTCGCGTGCGCGAGATGACTCCCTGATAGATGTCACCGCTGTAGACGTATTCCTTGGCGCGTTCGACGGCCGCCTCGTAGTCGTCCTGTGGCCCCGCTATCTCGCGGTCACAGCGGAACCCACCGGTGTCGGGGGTCGTGGCATCGGCGAGCAGGTCGGCGACACGTTCGGCCTCGGATTCGAGCGATTCGTACACTGCCACGGGGTCGTCCTCGTCCCGGACCACTGGCGTGAACACCAGCGAGACGGTATCCTCGGCGTGGTCGAAGACGACTGTCTTCGTGGTGAGGACGAACTGCGCGTCGGGATATCGCGAGTCCGGATGCGAGACGCCGACTTCGTCGAGCCAGAGGTCGTAGACGGCGTCGTAGGAGAGGAAGCCGACCAGGCCACCGTCGAGATGCTGGCGCTCGTGTTCCTCGAAGCCGCGCAGTTCCACGTCGGGCATCGCCGCCCGGAGACTGTCGAGCGTGTCGCCGCCGTTGGGGTCGAGCACGTCTGCGTAGCGGTCGTTCAACACTTCGATGTCCGTCGTCGCGCCGTCGACGGTGACGACTGCTTCTGGGTCGTAGCCGACGAAGGAAAACCGGGCGTGGCGGTCGTCGCCACTCGGCGCGAACGCGCCGTCGGGGTCGCTGGAGGCGACTTTCTCGGCGCTTTCGAGAAGGAACGTGTAGTCGTTGCCGTCGACGTCGCTGGTCCGCCCGGTCAGTGCAGCGTAGGTCGCAAGCGGCTCAACGTCGCTGTCCAGTTCGACCGCGGCCCGGACCACCGCTGGCTGGTCTCCCGCTGCCAGGTCGACGAACGTCTCGCGGTCGGTATCGAGACCGCTCATGCGTCGACCCCGTCCGTCGTGTTCGTCCCCGTTGCACGAGCGACGAACGCGGTCATCGCGTCGTGGTCCTTGACACCGCCCGACGATTCAACCCCGCTCGCAGTGTCGACGGCATACGGGTCGACTGTCTCGACGGCAGTCCGGACGTTTTCCGGGGTCAGCCCACCTGCCAGCACGACCGGCGTGTCGATGCCAGCGATGAGGTCGCGGGTACGTTCCCAGTCCTGCGTCTCGCCGGTGCCACCGCCGCCCTCGCTGTCGACGGAATCGACGAGCAGTGCGTCGGCGGCGTCGGCGTAGGCTCGCAGGTCGGCGTCCGGGCCGACGGCCGCCAGCACTGTGCCGGCAACGCGCGCCCGGAGCCCACCGACGTATTCGGGTGCGAGCGTACTGTGGACCTGCACAGCGTCGGCCCCCACTTCCTCAAGAAGCGTGACAGCGTCCTCGACGGAGTCGGGCATCGTTACCAGGACGCTAGTCACGAACGGCGGAACGCCGTCGACGAGCGCCGCCGCGCGCTCGGCGCTGATTTCACGGGGCGTCTCGACGTCCACGTCGACGATGAACCCCACTGCATCGGCACCAGCCGCGACGGCGGCGTCCCGGTCCGCCTCGCGCGTGATGCCACAGAGTTTTACTCGTGTCATGCTGTCTCGCACAACTCCTCGAGTTTGGCTTCGGCCCCGCCGGAGTCGATAGCGTCGGCGGCCCGGTCGACCCCCTCCGCTATCGAGTCGGCCTCGCCCGCGATGTAGATTGCTGCGCCAGCGTTCGCCAGAATGATGTCTCGCTTCGGCCCTCGTTCTTCGCCGGTGACGATAGCACGCATATCGGCGGCGTTCGCTTCGGGTGTGCCGCCCGCGACCGCCTCGATGTCGGCCTGGTCGAGACCGAGGTCAGCCGGCGTCAGCGTGTACTCGGTCACTTCCGTCCCGTCTATCTCGGCCACGCGTGTCTCGCTGTGAATGCCGATTTCGTCCAGTCCGTCGCCGTGGACCACCATCGCCCGCTCGACGTCCATCTGTGCGAGCGCACGAGCGAGGACGGGCACGAGTTCGGGGTCGTAGACACCGACGACCTGTGCGTCCGCGCCCGCCGGGTTCGTCAGCGGGCCGAGGACGTTGAAGACGGTCCGCATCCCAAGTTCCTTCCGCGGACCGATGACGGCCTTCATCGCCGGGTGAAAGACCGGCGCGAGCATGAAGCCGATGCCGTCGCGCTCGATTGCCTCCTCGACGGCTGGTGGTTCGGCCTCGACGTTGACGCCGACCTCTTCGAGCACGTCGGCACTCCCCGACGAGGAGGAGACCGAGTAGTTGCCGTGCTTTGCGACGGGGACGCCAGCACCGGCAGCGACGATGGCGCTGGTCGTTGAGACGTTAATCGTATTGTAGTCGTCGCCGCCGGTGCCACAGGTGTCGACCAGCGTCTCTCGGTCGGGTGTAATCGTTCGGGCAGCGTCGCGCATCCCCTCGGCGAAGCCTGCTATTTCTGTTTCCGTCTCGCCTTTCGCGCGAAGCGCGGTCAACAATGCCCCAATCTGTGCCTCGGTCGCATCCTCGAAGACGGCCGTGGCAGCCTCTCGTGCCTCGGTCTGTGTCAAATCCTCGCCGTCGGTGACGCGCTCGATGTACTCTTGCATTTGAAATCACCAATGTACGTTTTCGGGTTGTAATGAACACAATCGTACAACGACTTAAGCGTGTCGCCTCAGCAGGCAATCTCGGGGACGGAAGCGGGACTGGAATTCGAAACCTTCAATTGTCCCTGCCATCAACGAACGAGTGCAGTTGCACACCAGCGAGGGTTTGTGGTCTAGGCTGGTTATGACACCTCCTTGACATGGAGGAGGCCGGCAGTTCAAATCTGCCCAAA
>JAZKTK010000149.1:0-5279 GCA_036625595.1 Haloarculaceae archaeon
GAGAGACCATGTACCAGAGGCGGTCCACGTCGTCGTCGCGCTCTTTGACGTCGTGAGCGAGTTCCTCGTCGTTGGTCAACAGCGCCTCGATGGCGTCTTGCAGCATCGTCATACTTACGAGTCGCATGCGCGAGATGGCGTTGTGGACCGACAGCTCCGACGAGTCGAGCAGGTCCTGAAGGACGACTCGGTCGGAGGTTTCCTCGATGACCTCCAGTCCGACGAGTCCCTGTGTCGCGTCCCGGATGACACGCCGCTGTGTCGCCGTGATACGAGCGGTCTCCAGTCTGATGACGTCGAAGCCACTGACGTACATCGTCATGACCGCGCGGGTCAACTGGTGTTCTGACTCCAGGCCAGTGATATCGAGGCTGCCCTCGATGCGGTCCTCCTCGCGCTGTGGGGCGAGCAAGAGCAGGTCGTCTTCGGAGTGGAACTCGACGACGCTCCCTGCGCTTACTTCGTTGTCTGTCGCCCAGTCTTTCGGGAGTGAGACTGTGTACGTGGAACCGCCAGTAACCTGGACCTTGCGCGTCTCCATATACGACTCTCGCAACTCCAGTGATATAAATCACTCCGTATCTATATATCTACTCCACTATAGCAGTAATAGTCGTACATAGTACACTGTACTCGGCAGGGACTACCGCCCCATCCGATTCAGTGAAAGAACTACCCATTGCAGCGTTCTGGCTCGAATGTATCACCAAGACGGAGTTAGACGGCCTAGTTCGCGCTATCGTGGCTGTCGCGTCTGTCAGGAATAGCTTGTGAGAATAGTGCCCAACATAATCCAATATACTCCTATATTTTCTATATAGATATAATAGTAGGGTATTTACCCAACACATCTCTCCGTTCAACTAATGAGACGTGACAGCGCTGGGAGCACGTCGCGCCGACAATTTCTCATGACCGCCGGTGTGGTCGGTAGTGCTGCACTCGGTGGCTGTATCGAAAACGTGACCGAGAGCGGCGGGAGTACCGATTCGGCCGAAGTCGTCGTCACCGGGAGTAGTACGGTGTTTCCGGTCAGCGATACGATGGCCGAGAACTTCATGCGAGACCACGACGTGAACGTCACCGTCGACTCGACCGGGACCGGCGGTGGCTTTCAGAACCACTTCTGCCCGGGGGATTCGGCCATCAACGGTGCTTCGCGAAAGATAACCGACGAAGAACTCTCCCGGTGCGGAAACAATGACGTCGAACCAATAGAGTTCCAGGTCGGTGCGGACGCACTTACCGTCGCGGTCAACAACAACGCAACGTGGGTCGACTGCGTGACCTTCGAGGAACTCTCCCGTATCTGGCGGGAAGACGGCCTCAGGCGGTGGTCGGATGTCCGGTCGGACTGGCCCGACGAAGAAATCGCGCTGTTCGGTCCGCCGCCAACCTCCGGCACGTACGACTGGTTCGCCGAGAACGTCATCGGCGAGGAGTACGAACACACCGCCGACCACGAGCAAACGGAAGAAGACAACGTCCTTCTCAAAGGAATCGAAGACAACGACAACGCGATGGGGTATTTCGGGTACGCCTACTACGACGAGAACAGAGACCGCGTCAAGGCCCTCCAGATCGAACGCGAAGAGGGTGACGGGTGTACCGAACCGTCTCTGGAGAACGCGTCAGACGGCTCCTACCCGATGGCCCGACCGCTATTCATTTACGTCGACCGGAACGCGCTGGACCGCAAGCCTGTGTTCGACTTCGTCAGCTTCTACCTGAAACAGGCGGCGACCGAACTGGTGACCGAAATCGGGTACGTTCCCACGAACGAAGCGGTTCGTGACGAGAACCTCCTGAAGCTCATCAAAGAAAAGCCATGATACTACCTCGCCTGCTGGACTCACCGGCCAGGATTGACAGAGGTGAGCGTCGATGAGTACCGAGGATATTACCACACCGGCCGGCAACGCCACCAAAGAGCGGCTCTACCGGGCCGCGCTCTTCCTCTGTGCTGCGCTGTCGGTCGCCGTGACGGTAAGTATCATCTACGTGCTAACACGCGATGCAATCGATTTCTTCGGGATTGTTAGTCCAACGGACTTCTTTACTGGTACCAGCTGGGTCATCAGGAGCAGTTTCGAGAGTAGCTCGTACGGCGTGTTGCCACTGGTGAGTGGGACGATAATCGTCACAGTCGTCTCGGCCGCTATCGCGTTGCCAGTCGGTGTCGCGGCAGCGGTCTACCTCAGCGAATACGCGAGTTCTCGCGCACGCGCGGTACTCAAACCAGCCCTCGAAGTGCTGGCCGGCATCCCGACAGTCGTCTACGGCTACTTCGCGCTCGTCTACGTGACGCCCTTCTTCCAGTCGTTCGGCGTTCCGCTCGGAACGTTCAACGCGCTAAGTGCCTCGGTGATGGTCGGCATCATGATTATCCCGATGGTGTCGAGCCTGAGCGAGGACGCGATGAGCGCGGTTCCGGATTCGCTCCGGCAGGCGGGCTACGGCATGGGTGCGACAAAGTACGAGGTGTCGACTGGCATCGTCATCCCGGCGGCGCTGTCAGGTATCTTCTCGTCGTTCATTCTGGCTATCTCGCGGGCAATCGGCGAGACGATGATTGTCGCCGTTGCGATGGGGTCGAACCCGCAACTGCTCCAGTTGTTCGACCCGCTCGCCAACCTGATCGAGGGGAACCAGCCGATGACGGCCGCGATGATACAACTCGTCACCTCGGACGTTGGTGGTGGTGGCCCGGCTTACAAAGCGATGTTCGCAATCGGACTCACGCTGTTCGTCATCACGTTCCTGTTGAATCTAGCGAGCAACCGCATCGCAGCCCGGTACAAGGAGGACTACGAATGATTCAGACACTGACCGACAGCAGCCAGGAGGTGGACAATGGCGACGAGTGACGCTTCGTGGTACGGGACCGGAGAACGTGTCAGTCGACGACTCGGCCGGCTCTTCGAACTCGCCTGTCTGACGGCTACCTCGGTGGGCATCCTCTCGGTCTTCATCCTGCTCCTGTACGTGGCAAACGACGCGTTCAGGCCGCTTTCGGCCGACCCGCTGTGGTATGTCGTGTTCGCGGTCACGCTCGTCGCGCCGGTCGTCGCGCTCGCTGCCTACTACTATCGGACCGATTCGCCAAACGGAGAAGTTGCCTACGTGACGACCGGCCTCCCGGTCGTCGGCGTGCTGATTGCCGGCGGATTGTTCGTCCTGTTCGTCGAGATTCTGCCAATAAAGGAGTGGTTCGCGCTCGGACTCTCTATCGCTGCGATAGGTGCGGTGCTCTACGGACACACGCGGGTGCGACCAGGGGCCATCCTCGAACGGACGCTCCTGGGGATTCTGGTGCCGGTTGTCGCTATCCTCGGCGCCCCACCCGTCTCTGTGGCGCGGCTGGTCGGTCTCCCGGTTCGGGTCGTGAGCCTCCGGGAGTTCATCCTGCAGTTGCCGTATCTCCCACTCCCGTCACTACAGCTTACGGCGACACTGACAGCACCGGCTGCTGCGGTCGCTGGCTGGTGGGTCTGGAAGAAGCGCGAAAGTCGCCGCGATGGCGTCGTTGCTGGCGGCCTGGTCGTCGCTGGCGCACTGGTCGGACTGGTGGCCGGCGACCCACTCGGTATCGGCGCGGACGGCTGGGTCATCATCTACACGATGACCGTCGTTCCAGTCGCGGTGTACGCCGAAGGCGTCTTCCGACGCGGAGAGGGTGTCGCAGGCCTGCTGTTGCCGGTGACGCTTCTGGTCGGCGGAGCACTCGGAGGGCTTCTCGTCGGCCAGCTCGGTGCGTCCGGGCCGGAGACGTGGCTCGACTGGGAGTTCCTGACGAGCATGACGACGCGCTCTGCGGAGACGGCGGGCATCTATCCGGCGCTCGTCGGCTCGGTCATGCTGTTGATCGTTATCGTCGTGACGACGTTCCCGGTCGGCGTCGGTGCCGCAGTCTATCTCGAGGAGTACGCTCCGTCCAGTGGGCCGGTCGGCAAGCTCGTCACGCTCATCGAGATAAATATCGCTAACCTGGCCGGCGTTCCGTCGGTGGTGTACGGACTGCTCGGACTGGCAGTGTTCATCCGGTTTTTCCAGATGCCCTCCGGTTCGATTATCGTCGGTGGGCTGGCAATCGGGCTGTTGATACTGCCGATTATCATCATCTCGGCACAGGAAGCCATCAGAGCAGTACCGGACTCCCAGCGACAGGCTTCCTACGGAATGGGCGCCACCCAGTGGCAGACGACCCGGAAGGTCGTCCTCCCCGAGGCGTTGCCCGGTATCATGACCGGGACGATTCTCGCGCTCGGGCGCGCTATCGGGGAGACCGCGCCGCTGCTGCTCATCGGGATGGCGGCGTCGGTCCGAGAAGCACCCAACAGCTTTTTCGACAAGAGCAGTGCGATGCCACGCCAGGTGTTCTCGTGGGCGTTCGAGATTGAGCCCGCGTTCCGGTACGGCGTCCTCGCGGCCGGCGTCGTCACACTGCTGGTTGTATTGCTCGTGATGAACGCGTCAGCAATTGTTATCCGAAACAAGTATCAGCGAGACTAATGAAATCGATGCAACGACAGACGACTGCGACTGCACTGGCCGACCAACAGCGTATCACAACTACCCATGGCATCTGAAACGGACACGGCGAGCGAAAGAGAGACAGAGAGCACGGAGACGAAGGACCCATCGGGCGACCCGCTGGTCGATACCACGCCCGACGTCGGCGAAACAGCCAGTGAATCCGCGTCTCAGCGCACCGCCGGCGTCTCGGAGACGATTATCGAAACCCGGGACCTCAGCGTCTTCTACGGTGAGACACAGGCACTCCAGAGCGTCGACATGGAGATTCCCCGCAATCAGGTGACGGCGATGGTCGGTCCATCCGGCTGTGGGAAGTCGACGTTCCTGCGGTGTATCAACCGGATGAACGACCTCGTCGACGCTGCCCGCATCGAGGGGGAACTCCTCTTTCGCGGAAAAAACGTCTACGACGACGACGTCGACCCGGTCGCACTCCGACGGAAAATCGGCATGGTGTTCCAGCATCCCAACCCCTTCCCCAAATCCATCTACGACAACGTCGCCTACGGCCTGCGCGTCCAGAACAAAACCGACAACCTCGACGAGAAGGTCGAGCAAGCGCTCAAGCGTGCTGCCCTCTGGAACGAAGTAAAGGATCAGCTCGATTCGAGCGCGCTGGACCTCTCGGGTGGCCAACAACAGCGCCTCTGTATCGCTCGGGCCATCGCCGTCGACCCCGAAGTCATCCTGATGGACGAGCCTGCTTCAGCCCTCGACCCCATCGCCACCTCGAAAATCGAAGA
>JAZKTK010000030.1:0-26194 GCA_036625595.1 Haloarculaceae archaeon
CGCTGAACAATGAGTGCGACGAGAAAATCCTTGCCGAAAGTCGGTTACTTTTCTTCTTCCTCCAGAATAACCACCTTCTGATACGCTTCCCGGAGGTGATACTTCGTGGACTCGCTCTCTGCACGGTCGAGGGCTTTCGAGAGGTGGTCCTGGAGTGACGAGACGTTGACCGGCTCCGTTGAATCTGTGGCAGCCATTGCTCTATCGGGATTTCGTCCCCTTGCCATCTTGTATTAAGGGTCGTGAACATCGTCAAGCGGTAATTGAATCAGTTATTCAATTCGATATCCATACGCAGAGACTTCCTTCCCGGGCGTGAGGACACCGGTACGTGTCGCCTACGTAGTACCCGAATGCCGTCGCTGACCCCGGAATCCCGGCGCGGTGTGCCTGACAACGACCGAGTGTTTTTTGTCAGCGGCTGATGTTTTGGTTCGTGTACGATTTCCTGCCATGTCTCTTCGACGCTATCTCCGTCTCGCTCTCACGCTCGCGGTCGTTCTCGTCGCCGTCTCGCTCGTCGTCGGGAACCTGCTCGGCCAGCCAATCTTGCTGAGCTACGTCGAGACGGGGAGCATGGAACCGACGATGAACGCGGGCGACGGCTTCGTGGCGGTCCCGCCGGCCATCGCCGGTGAGGTCGAGACAGGTGATGTCGTCACGTTCCGTGCCCAAGAGATTCAGGGCGGTGGGCTGACGACCCACCGCGTCGTCGAGGAGACCGACCGGGGCTACATCACGCGCGGTGACGCGAATCCGTTTACCGACCAGGACAACAACGAGCCGCCGGTGCGGTCGGAGCAAATCGTCGCCGTCGCCTGGCAACCCGGCGGCAGCGTCCTCACCATCCCGCATCTCGGGACCGCAATCCAGACCTTACAGGGAGCGATTCAGACACTCCAGGTGCGACTCGCCGGGCTGTTTGGCACGCGGTCGCTGCTCGGCCTCCAGGGGCTGACGTACCTCCTGCTCGGAGCGACGATTGTTCTCTACGTACTCGATTTGTACCTCTCTGACGGGGAGCAGCGCGAGCGCGACCGCGGACGCGACACGGGGACGAGCACGCGGCTGCTGGTCGCGGCGATGGCACTCGGACTGGCGCTCGCAGCGACGGCCGCGATGGCAGCGCCGGCCGGGAGCCAGGAGTACACCATCGTGAGCGCCGAGTTCGAGTCCGACAGTCCGTTCGTCCTCGAACAGGGCACCAGTATGTCGACGAACTACACTGTCGGGAACAGCGGACTGGTTCCCGTCGTCACGTACCTCGAACCCAGGGGTGAGGGCGTCGACGTACAGCCGCGCGAACTCCGGGTCGAACCCCAGTCTATCGCGAACACGACGCTGACGCTGTCTGCGCCGCCGGAGACCGGCGCGTATCGGCGGTACGTCGTCGAGCACCGGTATCTCGCGGTCCTGCCACCGTCGGCGATTCGCACGCTCTACGGCATCCATCCCTGGCTTCCGGTCGTCGCCATCGACGCGCTCATCGTCGTACCGTTTTACCTCGTCGGGGTGCGCCTCCTCGGAACCGGTCGAATCCGGTCGCGGTCGCGTGAGACTCCGTCCGTGGTGACCCGTCTCTATTCACGGTATCGCTGAGGCGTTTGTCCCACTCACTCTAAATATTAAGGCCAATATACATTTATACAGACAGTTTGTATTCGGGAACGATGCGTGATACACCACGGTGGGTTCGGCTCCGCACCCTTCTCGACGAGTCTTTTACGGCTATCGTCGTCGTGGCGCTCGTCGTCGCACTGGCGGGTGGATATCTGACGATGGGTGCCTACGGGGAGACCGAGACGCGGACCGAGGTACACCAGACGACTGTCTGGGAGTCGAGTGGGTCGTTCACTCACAGCGCGGCTGTCGTCAACGACACTGCGGTCTACGACGAGGGGGACCGTCTCCACAATCGGAGCTCCTACTTTCGGGAGCTGACGCCGCGACTCGACGGTGCGTTCGTGTACACCTACACCGCCCGTGACGGCGGTAATCTGACGAGCAGCGCCACGACGAGGCTCGTATTCCGCTCCGTGGAGGACGTGGAGGACGGTGCGACAACTGAATACTGGCGACTCGACTCGCCACTCGCAAACAGAACGGCAACGCTGTCGCCCGGTGAGCGCCTCCGTGTGCCGTTCTCGGTGAACGTCAGCGCTGCCGAACAGCGACTCGACGAAGTCGACGCCCAGTTCGGTGGGACGCCGGGGACCAAAGAGCTGTATCTCGAAACCGAACTGACGCTCTCGGGGACGCGCAACGGCGACCCCGTCGACCGGACCCGAACCTACCAGTTGCCGATTACGCCAACCGATAGCGTCTACGAAGTCGGCGCTGACGGACCAGTCGTCCATTCCGGCAACCAGTCCCAACAGGTTACCGAACCGGTCCAGCCGGGACCGCTACGGTCGTACGGCGGGCCGCTGCTGCTGGTGCTGGGTCTCGCGACGACAATCTGCTGTGTCGGTGGACGATACACCGGAATGCTCTCTGTTTCTGACACTGAACGCGAGTGGGTGGCCTACCGAGATGCACGCAACGAGTTCGACGACTGGATTTCGAGCGTTCGTATCCCCGAGACCGAGGTGCCTGATTCGACTGTCGAAGTCGAGTCACTCGAAGACCTCGTCGATATCGCCATCGATACCGACGGCCGCGTCCTCGAGGTGACCGACCGCGACACGTTCTTCCTGTTTGGTGAGCACCGCACCTACGTCTACACGCCACCGTCCCCAGGCGGAGCGCTCTCGCTGGGGACCAGTTCTGTGACTGACGATGCACTTGCTGACACAGCCCAGTCGGTGGAGACGAACCCGCCTTCGTCGGACGGTCAGCGTTCCGCGTCGGATAGCGAGGACGCAGCCGATACAACCGAGGCGAGTTCGACAGACCAGAGTGAGTAACTCCGCGACTCTCACCGACGAAGCTCGGAGAAACTGTCGCCGGGGAGCAACTGGAGCCGGTGGGTGAGCACTGTTTGTGAGAGTGCCGAGAGCGCGAGCACCGTCAGGAGGGCTGCTATCCAGACGGAGTTTGGAACGGCGTCGAACGGTGCAATGTCGAGCCAGGCGAGCGAGACGAGGGTAGTACCGATAGCGGCCAGTCCGAGATAGTAGACGCCCCACGGGATGCCGGCCTCTCTTTGCTCTCCCAGATACAGCTCTACCTCTTCGGCCGCCGCACCGAGTTCGACGGCGCCCGTCATCTCGTCGAACTCGACGATGCGCTTTTCGTCCAGCTTCGGCAGGTGGAACTGCTGGAGTGAGGTGTAAACCCGCTTTCGTTCGTCAGCGGTCACGTCCTCCCGAGATTTTCCACGCTCCCACGCGGCAACCTGCGTCGCGATGGTGCCGATTGTTGCCGGGGTCCCGCTCTGCTGTAGATAGTACAACGTGTAGCGCCGCCGCTGGTTGCTGAGCATGTCGAAAATGTCGTCACACGCCAACTCTTGATTCTCACAGCCAAACAGGCGCTGGCCCGTCGCTGACTCGTCCCTGCCCGGTACCGATTGGCTCATAGTAGTCCTCCGGAGTACACTGTTCGACCATCAAACTATTAACACTACTTTTGTCGATATCGACAGGCACTGTCGTCGTCGACAGCGTCTGTCACTCCAGTCGGGTTGCGTCACTCCGAAACGCTTCGTAGACGGACTCCGCCCAGGAGCGTGCGTCCGGTGAGGAACTGACGACGAGAGCGGCGGGAAATCCGTCGTCGTTGGTCGCCCCGATGGCCACGCGACGCTCCGTGAGCGCTACCAAAAACGGGAAGGGGCCGCTGTGGATGTACACCGACACTTCGGCGCTGTCGGCGATTTCGTCGAACGACTTGCTGTACTCCGGGTTCGCCTCGATGGTGTCGAGCACGTCGCGTTCGAGGACGAGTTCGACATCGGCAATCTTGCCGTCGACTACCCGCTGGTGTAACTGGTCCGCACTCTCTTTGGCGACGATGGAGGACAGTTCCCGGAGGCTGTCGGCGGATTGCCGGAACGACAGTGCCCGCTCGATGGGCGCGTTCGGACTGCTCTTGGTTGCTTCGACGACCTCCGCGTCCGCGAAGGCGTCGACCGGGATGTCACAGATGTCGCCACGGAGATGCGTGAGCAACGGTTCGAGTGTCGCTGCGGCGCTGAGTGATTCGGTCGCGGTCTCGTACGTGTCTATCACGTGGCTTCCCAACGCCGTGAGGGCGTACCCCGACTCGGTCGGGACCACCCACTCACGGGCTTCGATATCGTCGAGCGTCCGTTTTACCGTCCGGTCGCTCACACCGAGAGCGTCCGCGAGCGTCGACTGACGACACGGCCCTTCAGCCGCGAGCAGTCGCAACACTGCCCGGCGTGTCTCCGACCGTATCAGAAACCCCAGAACCGCATCTCTGTCATCCATACAATCTGTCTGTCCGTCTTACTTTCTTAATGATTTTACTGATAGCGAACGCTGCCGGTCCATTGTGTGGTTTTGACACCCGTGTCGGTCTATGGGCTGCCTCACTTCCTCGATTTCTGTGGGGTAACATTCACCATCGCTGCGGCCCAGCGGTCGGTATGCGCATTCTGGATACACTCGGCCGACTTCTGATACTCCTGGTCGTCGCCGCTGTTGCGCTCGTCGCCGGATGGACAGTCTTCGTCGACTACCCGACATCGCTGACCGACCTGTTTGGTATCCTGCTCGTTGGTGCTGTCGGCCTGATTGCACTCCGGGTCGCAAGTAATCTCGCCGAATCGACCTTTCCGCGGTACAACGTCGCAGAGGTCGCCGTCGAGGGGCCAATCTCTCGGGACAGCGGCGGCAGCCTCACCAGCGCACCAATCGGTGCCTCGGCTGACGACATCGTCGAACAAATTGAACGGGCTGATGCCGACCGGGGAGCCGATGCACTCCTGGTAAAACTGAACACGCCAGGCGGGGAAATCGTCCCGAGTCAGGACATCCGGCTGGCTGCCGAGCGCTTCGACGGGCCAACCATCGCGTACGCGACGGACCTCTGTGCGAGTGGCGGCTACGAAATCGCGAGCGGCTGTGACGAACTCTGGGCACGAGACGGCTCTATCGTGGGGTCTATCGGCGTTATCGGCTCGCGTGTCAACGTCTCGGACCTCGCCGACCGACTGGGTGTCGAGTACGAGCAACTGACCGCCGGCGAGTACAAGGACGCCGGTATGCCGCTCAAGGAACTGGGCGACGACGAGCGGGAGTACCTCCAGGGGCTCATCGACGACTACTACGACCAGTTCGTCGAAGGGGTCGCCGACGGGCGAAACATCGACGCCGAGACAGTCCGCGAGACGGAGGCACGCGTCTATCTCGGGCCGGAGGCGCTCGAACTGGGACTCGTCGACGACCTCGGGACGCGGGAGGATGTCCTCGACCGACTCGAAGCTCAGCTTGGAACCGATATCTCAGTCGAGGAGTTTCAGCCACAGCGAGGTCTCACTCGTCGCCTCCAGGGCGGCACCCAGCGGGTCGCGTACGCGTTCGGAGCCGGCATCGCCGGAACGCTGACCGACGGCGAGACACCACTGGACCGGTGGTGACGCCACCGACTGCTGGCCCGGGTTGCCGCCGCGCACTCATTATTGCACGCCAGTGGGAATAATATTTTTCTGGCCCTCCGTTGATGCTGCCACGTTCCCATCAGTAGGAAAGGGAAAGCCGCTGATTCTGTCCATTCGTTCGCCAAATTCAATTCACTGCAACTACTGTTAACGCTGTACTTTATGTGGATATCACCGCGCACCTATGTGTCATGGTACTGGGGACCACAGCAGACACTCTCAAGCGGGGCGTGGGCTGGTGCAAAGAGCGAGTAACACGACTGGGCAGTTCCGAGGGCGGGGAGAGCCACCTCTCGGTCAGTCCGGACCGTCGTCGATTCCTCCAGCAGGCGGGGACGACGGCGGCCGTCGCAGGTGTCGGTGTCTCGGCGACATCGGGCAGCGCGTCGGCGTACACGCCGGTCGGCCCGGACCTCATCACGTGTGACGGACTAGGTCGCACCGAAGACAGCGAACTCCCCTGGGATAGCGGCGGGGAGTACGGTGGCTGGCGGGGAACCGAACACTTCGGCGTCGACGGCGGGTCAGTCGACAACACGCCGCTGGTGTTCGTCCACGGCAACGGTGGTGACGCCTGTAACTTCGAGGAACACGCCCAGCACTTGCTGGCCAACGGCTGGAGCGGCGACGAACTCTACGCAATCACCTTCAGAAACGAGAGTTCCTACCACGCCGCGATGCGTGACCAGCTAGACGACTTCGTCCAGCACGTGCTTTCGGAGACGGGCGAGAGTCAGGTGTCCATCGTCTGCCACAGCCTCGGCGTGACCGGTTCGCGGTTCTGGCTGGACGACCTGGACCGCTTCGACTGGGTGGCAAACTTCGTCGGGCTGAACGGCGGCAATCACGGCGTCTGTGTCTGTCCCGGCTGTTACGACACGACGCTCGACGGCAACTACAACGAGTGGCTCTCGGAGGGGAAGGCCTGCCAGTTCATCGCGGTCCAGTGTTTCGCCGACCCGGACCACCCGTTGTACGAACTCAACCTGCCCGACGAGACGCCCGGCGACATCGACTACTACACCGTCCGCGGGTTTTACGACCCGCTCTTTTACTGTAATCCGTTCAGTCCGTATCTCGACGGGGCGGACAACAACCTCATCTACCGGAACCACACCAGTAGCCTCGTCGACGACGGCACTAAAACCGATGTCGACGACTGGTGTGCAGACGCCGAGGACGCGACCGAGACGCCGAGCTCGGAGGCCGTGTCGTGGTGGGTCGAGGCCGACGTGGACGGGTACGGTGACACGTACTCCGTCGTCGAGGTTTCACAGAACGCTACCGAGTACGACCTTCGGGCCTCGATTATCAATCCCGACGGTGAGGAGGAGGAGTACGCGTACATCTACGACTACGAACTCGATGATGGGGACGTTCGCGTGGACCTCCAGATGAACGGGTACGATGCGGTTGCAGATGCCGGCGAGTGGACGCTCCTCGTCGAGTACGACGACTACGACAAAGACGGCGTCTTCCACGAGGATTCGGTGACTTTCGACGACTACGACCCAATCATGGTCCACGACGAGTACGAGTACTCGCAGGATTCGTACGGGGACTACTACCTCGACCGCTGGGAGATTACCGTCGAGAACCAGGGCGATATCCCGCTCCACGTCACCGACGTAACCGTCGAAGTCGACGGCGAGACAGACTACGAGTACCCCGACCGGACGCTCCGGCCCGGGGACCGCGACACCTACGTCTGTACGGACACCGACACCTGGCTCTCGAATGGCACCGGTGAGTACGACGTGCATTTCGAGATGGACGTCGACGACCAATTGTGGGCCACTGGCACCTTCGATTTCACCGTCGAGTAATCACCGCTCTGCTGGCCTCTTTTCAGGCCAGCGGCCGGAACCACACTGTTGCCACGAGCACCGCGAGAAAGACGTACGACCCACGAATCAACAGCATCGTCGCCAGTTCCGGTTCCGCCCGGCGCGCGACGAGTGCGACAGCGCCGAAGGCGACCGACGCTAGCCCGGCACTCGGCGGGATTGCCGGGAGCGTCATCGCCAGCACGACGACGGCGAGCATTCCGAGGGTCATCAGCGCGTATGCGGCAGTCCGCGCCCGTTTGCGACCGAGTGCCACGGCGAGCGTTCGCTTGTCGATAGAGCGGTCGTACTCGTAGTCTTTCGTGTCGTCAATCGCTTTGATACCCGAGAGGACGACGACGAAGACCGCAGCCAGCGCGACGACGACTGGCGTCAGCATCTGTCCCTGGACGTAGTAGCCACCGACGAGCGCAAAGCCGATTCCCAGGGGGTAGCCCGCCGTCGCGCCGACCGGATTCGTGTCCAGTTGTGGCGCATGATTGACGGCGATGAGCCATCCCGGGAGCGTGAGCAGCGCTGCCCACACGTCCACGAGCAGTCCGATGGCGACCAGACAGACAAAAAACGCCACCGACGCGCCGGCGAGTGCGACTTTACAGCCGCGCGCCGAAAGCGGATGGTCGTCGTCCTCTTCGCGGACGTAGAAGTCGACGTAGCCGTCAGTGACGTGGGCGGTGTACAGCGCGAAGAAGGCTGCACTCACGTGGAGTGCGGCGAGTGCGACAGAGAACTCGCCCGCCAGCACCGCCCCGAACAGCGAGGCCGCGAGCGGCGGGAGCATGAACACGGGGTGGACCTGCGAGGCGAGTGCCGCCAGTGCTGGGCCCGGGCCGGCAGCGTGGCGGCTCAGCGACATACACATACAGACGGCTCACACATCAAAAAAGACGGGGGCGAACAGTTTGGCCTTACTGCCAGTGGCTGCGGTCGAAGACGACCGCTGAGAGTCGGGAAGCCAGTTGCCTCGCAGCGTGCTCGCTGTCGGTGTGGAGGTCACCCGACACCGGGCCGGCCTCGCCGCCGACGCCTTCCGACTCCGAAAGTGGGTCGCTGCCAGCGCCGGTCCCGCCGTCGGTCGCGGTCGGGTAGGTGCGCCAGTCGCGCGTCCGCTTTCGCAGGCGGGCGAGCGCACCCGCGGAGAGTTCGGTATCGAGATGCTGGAGGTCGTAACGGACGATGTATCCCCGGCGTGCGTCCCGGATTGCAACGACCGGCTGGCCGCGCTCGGCACACTGCTCCCAGAGCCGTCGCTGCTGTTCGCGCGTGTCGTAGACCGGAACGTGGTGGGGAGAAAGCTGGTCCATACCCACTGTTGGGGCTGAACGGTTTTTGCCCTGTCGCTCCGTGTGAGTGCTGTGACCGGCCGCGCTACTGGACTGCTGCCGTCGCGTCGGCCATGATACTCAGTGCTTCCTCGATGGTCTCGATGTCCGTCGCATACGAGATGCGGGCGTACCCCGCGCCGGCCTCGCCGAAAGCGTCGCCGGGCACGACGACGACACCGCGGTCGATGACCTCGTCGACCCAGCCGTCGGGCACTTTTGGCATCGCGTAGAAGGCGCCCTGGGGGGTCGGACACTCCAGTCCCATCGATTCGAGTCCATCCAGCAGCACGTCACGTCGCTCCCGGAAGGCCTCGCGCATCTCGTCGACGTGGTCTTGCGGCCCCGAGAGAGCGGCTTCGGCAGCGTACTGGGCGGGTGCGCTGGCACACGCCTGGGCGTACTGGTGGACGCGAAGCATTCGTTCGATGCGGTCGGTGCTCCCGGTAACCCAGCCGAGTCGCCACCCGGTCATCGAGTGGGCTTTCGAACAGGCGTTGACGAGGACGACGTTGTCGCTGTCGGCGAATTCCATCGGTGAACGGTGTTCACCCTCGAAAACCTGGTACTCGTAGACCTCGTCGCTGATACAGAGCACGTCGTGGTCGTCTGCGATGCGAGCGAACGCTTCCATATCTTCCGTCGACTGGACCGCACCGGTGGGGTTTGCTGGACTGTTGACGATGAACGCGGCGGTGTTGTCGGTGATGGCGTCCTCGACGGCCGCCGGGTCGAGCGTCAAATCATCCCGGAGCGAGACTGGCTTCGGTTTGCCGCCTGCGAGATGGGTCAACGCGTCGTAGGAGACGAAGCCAGGGTCGGGAATGACGACCTCCTCGCCCTCGTTGACGTGGGCTTCGAGCGCGATGTGGAGGGCTTCGCTGCCGCCGGCGGTCGCGATGACATCCTCGGGGTCGATACCGAGCCCATTGTCCCGCTCGTGTTTCGCGGCGATGGCTTCCCGGAGTTCGAGCGTGCCCTTGTTCGAGGTGTAGGCGTCAGTCTTGCCGGCCTCGATGGCGTCGATTGCGGCCTGTCTGGCGTGGTCTGGCGTGGGAAAGTCGGGCTGGCCCAGCCCCAGATTGATGGCATCTTCGCCGGCCGCCTCGAACACTTCGCGGATGCCGCTGATGGAAACCTGCTCGACGCGTGATGAGAATCCTGTCATATCAGACTGGCCGGTCCGGTCCCCGATAACTCTTGTCCGTCGGTCCCCGAGCAGGGGTATGGACCGCGGGCCGACGAGCACGGCGCTGGCCGACCTGACGCTCGACGACCGCGCGCTCGTCGTCGGGGAGACGCTCGTCTTCGCCGACTGCCACGTCGGTCGTGGCCCGACCTCCGATGTCGAACTTCCGATGGGTGACGGTTCGGATATGCTCGCCCGCATCGAGGCGCTGCTCGCTCGCCACGACCCGGAGACGGTGGTCGTGGCTGGCGACTTGCTCCACTCTTTCCGGACGCTTCCCCGCACCGTCGAGCGGGTCGTCGACGGCTTTTCCACTGCGGCCCGCGAGGCCGGGACGCGCATGGTCGTCACGCCTGGGAACCACGACACGCTGCTCGACTCGGTCTGGGACGGCCCCACCGAATCGGCACACCATGTCGGCGATACTGTGGTCTGTCACGGCCACGAGGCCCCTGACGCCGACGCCGACCGCTACATTGTCGGCCACGACCACCCGACTATCAACATCGAGGGGCAGCGCCGTCCCTGCTATCTCGCCGGTGAGGGCGTCTACCGCGGGGCTGACGTGGTAATGCTCCCGGCGTTCAACCGACTGCTCCGCGGCGTCGAAGTCAACGAGATGCGGTCGGACGATTTCATGTCGCCGCTGGTCACCGACGCCGACGCGTTTGCGCCGGTCGTCGTCGACGAGGGCCGCGACGAGACGCTCTCCTTTCCGCCGCTGGGTGAGTTTCGCCACCGGTTGCGGTGAGCGGACCGCGCTCGTCCCGACTGTGAGCCGCTACTTTCATATCCTCGACCCGTCGATAGGACAGTATGGTACAGATCGGACTGCTCTTCCTCGCATTCACGCTGCTCGTCCTGTTGCTTTTCACTATCGCCGCGGCTGTCTACGTTCCGCAGGTACTGTCGGAACACGCACACGACGAGGACGAGGACGAATCCAACGGGCACGCAGCCTGACAGTCGACTACCGACGCAGTTACGACTCTACCGCCGCGAGCGCGGCGGTCCGCCCGCTTTTCATCGCGCCCTGTATGGACGACCACTCGGTGTAGTCCCCGGCGAGATACACCGGCCCGTCGGGGTCGTCGACGCTCGGCAATGACGACCGAAAGCCGGGTGGCTGGTCGAACTGGGCGAAGTCGATGCGGTCGGTCGCCAGCAGTTCGAGCCCCGAAAACTGGTTTTCGGGATACCACGACGCCAGCGCGTCTCGCACCTCCTCTGTGAGTTCTTCGTCGCTTTTTGCCTGCTGGCCGAGGAAGGTGGCACTCAGCAACTTCTCGTCGTCGGGGGCCAACTCTGGTGCGACCGCCGACATCGGTGCGACCTGATTCGGTCGGGCGTCGGCAGCGTTGAGCACGAGTCGTCGTCCGCTCGTGAAGTGCTGTGAGGACGGCAGCCGGAAGTGCTGGGTAACGCAACTCCGCGCGGTGGTGGGAATCGTCTCGACGCCGGTCAGGTCCCGTGCAGCGGGCGGGTCCGTCGCGACGATAGCGGCGTCGGCAGTCACCGTCTCGCCCGTCGTTTCGATGCTGACTCCCTCCTCGTTGGCATCGACCGATTCGACCGCAGTGCCGGTGACAATCTCCGCACCGGCGTCCCGCGCTCGTCGTGCCAACTGCTCGGGAATCGCGCCCATTCCGGCCGCCGGGACGGCGGTCTTGCCGGCACTCAGCATCTTGAACGTGTACTCGAAGACCGCCCGCGAGGTCGACAGCGAGCGGTCGAGCGTGATGCCGCCGTAAAACGGCGCGGCAAAGTTCTCCCGGAAGCGCTTCGAGAAGCCACGGTCGGCGAGGAACTCGTCGATGCTCCTGTCGTCGTGGCTGAGCGCTGTCTCGACGGACTGCTTCGAGAGGTCACGCCGGAGTTTCAGCACGCGAAGCTTGTCGGCCAGCGTCACCTCGCGGTTGAACAGCGATTCCGACAGCGCCGAGGGGTCTCGGAGGGGGTCCGAGAGCACCGAGCGCTGGCCCGGCCGCGCGATGGTCGCACCGGCCGTGAAATAGCGGAGGTCCAGCGCACCGAGGTCCAGTTCCCGTTGAACGGCGGGATACCCCGTAAAGAGGACCTGAAACCCACGGTCGAGAGTGAACCCCTCGACGGTCCGGCTGCGAACCCGGCCACCCACTGCGTCGTTGCGTTCGAACAGCGTCACGTCTCCGTCCCGGTCGGCGAGTGTGCGGGCGGCGACCAGCCCTGCCAGCCCGCCACCGACGACCGCTACTTCCGTCATATCCGTTCCTGTGTTCGCCACCACCAAAACGGCTGTGAGCGATGGGTCGGCGTTACCGGATGGTGAACGACGAACGGACAGGGATTAGTCAGCGCGGTCCAGAGTGCAGCATATGCAGACGACCGCGGCTTTCGCCGGCTTTCGCTGTATCGACTGTGGCGCGAGACACGACGCGGCGGCGTCACACCGCTGTCCGGACTGTGGCGGCTGGCTCGACGCCCGGTATGACCACGGCGAAATCGACCTCGACCACGGGAGCCTCACGCCCGATGCGTCCGCCGGCATCGCCGCCTACGCCGACCTGCTCCCCTTCGGAGCCGAGACGCTCGTGACAGTCGGCGAGGCCGGCACCCCGCTCCTCGCGTGTCCCGGACTGGCCGACGACCTCGGCGTCGAGTCGGTCTACGTCAAAGACGAAGGGTCGAGCACCACCGGGGCGGCACTGGACCGCGGGATGGCACTCGCCGTCACTGCCGCGCGCGAACACAGTGCGACAGACGTGGCGCTCCCGTCGATGGGCAACGGCGGGCAGGCCGCCGCCGCGTACGCCGCTCGCGCTGGCCTCGACTCACACTCCTTTGTCCCCTCCCGGACGCCCTTCGTCAACAAGGCGATGGTGAACGTCCACGGCGGCGACATGTCCGTCGTCGGTGGCCGCTTCGCCGATGCTGCCGAGGCCTTTCGGGACGCGATGACCGACGAGGAGTGGTACTCCGTCGCGCCCTTCGTCAGCCCCTACCGCCACGAAGGGATGAAGACACTCGCCTACGAAATCGCCGCCCAACTCGACTGGACGGCTCCCGACGCCGTCGTCCACCCGACCGGCCACGGTGCTGGCATCGTTGGCCTCGAAAAGGGATTCGCGGAGCTGGCGACCCACGACCTCCTCGACGACGAGACTGCTCTCTACGCTGCCCAGGCCGGTGGCTGTGCCCCGTACGCGACCGCGTGGGAGGACGGCGCAGACGAACCGGCTCCCGTCGAACACCCCGACACCATCGTCGGCCCACTTGAAATTCCCGACCCCGCGGGCGGCGAGTGGGTCATCGACGCACTCGAATCGACCGGCGGTGCGGCCGTCGCGACCGGTGACCAGGGTATCCTGGAAGGCGCCGTCTCGCTGGCCGAGACTGGCATCACGATGGGTGCCTCCGGTGGCGCAGCGCTCAGCGGCGCACAGGTGCTGGCCGAACAGGGTGCCTTCGACAGCGACGACGTGGTCGTGCTCGTCAACCCCACTACTGGAAACAAGGAAGCCGACATCCTCCGTAGTCACCTGATGAGCAAGGGAATCTGAGCCGGTCCCGTTCCCCCCGTCCCACCCCGTTCGACACACCCAAGTTTCTGCTACCGGATGAGGCTGTATGGGTACTCCGCGAGCCGCGACTGCCGGGGCCGCCGGCAGCGTCTCGCGGCGGCGGTCGCTCGCGACCGTGCTGGGCATCGTCTTCATCGACCTGCTCGGCTTCGGCGTCATCATCCCGATTCTCCCGTTCTACGTCCGTAGCTTCGGTGTCAGCGACGTGTTCATCGGCCTGCTGGCGGCCTCCTACTCGCTGACGCAGTTCGTCTTCGCGCCGCTGCTCGGCCGCCTCTCCGACGAGCGCGGCCGCCGTCCCGTGTTGATGCTCTCGGTTTTCGGTAGTGCGGTGGCCTGGACCCTGTTCGGTCTCGGCGGGGAGTTCGAGACGCTCTTTGGCACCGTCGGCGCACTTGGCGCACTCTTTGCCGCACGGATGCTCGCGGGCGCGATGGGCGGCAACATCGCTACTGCCCAGGCGTACATCACCGACGTGACCCCGAGAGAGGACCGCGCGGCCGCGCTCGGACTCGTCGGTGCGACGTTCGGGCTGGGATTTGTGTTCGGGCCTGCACTCGGCGCGGTCGTCGCGAGCGACCCGGCTGTCGCGACGGCCCGCAATATCCTCCCGGGTTTCGTTCCGGCGACGACGTTCTCGCTCCCGAGTTTCCTCGCTGCGGGGCTGAGTCTGCTCGCCTTCGTCGCCGCGTTCCTCTTTTTGCCCGAACCGAACCGGACGCGCACGACTGGGCGGGGCGGTGGTCTCGTCTCCCAGTTTCGGACAGCGCTGGCCGACGCGGACCTCCGACCGCTCGTCCTCGTCTTTCTGGTCGTCTCGCTCGCCTTCTCGGGCGTGCAGGTCGCGTTCATTCCGTTCGTCGCGGACATCTACGGCTACCAGGAGGCACAGGCCGGGTTGCTGTTGACCTACATCGGCGTCCTCGGCGTCCTCAACCAGGGTGTCGTCGTGCGCGCGCTCTCGCGACGTTTCGCGGACGCACGACTCGCCGTCGGCGGCGCATCGCTGTTGCTGGTCGCGCTCGTCTTGCTTCCCTTTGCCCCGATTCTCGGCCGGGCACTACTGCCAGGAATCCTCGGTGCGTCACCGGAACTGGTCGCGCTCCTGGTCGTCCTCGCGATTCTCTCCAGTGGGAACGGCCTCCTGAACGTCGGAACGGCGTCGATGGTCTCTGCGGCCGCTGACGAGGAGAGTCAGGGCAGTGCGTTCGGCGTCACGCAAGGTGCGGGGAGTCTCGGGCGGACCGTCGGCCCGCCGGTGATGACCGCCATCTACGTGCTCGTTTACTGGGCACCATTCCTGCTCGGGGCGGTCCTCACGGCGACTGTCGTCGCTGCGCTGGTGGTTCTCGTCCGTCGGTCAGACATGTTCGCCGACATTTAACGCCGCTCGTCGCCCGTCTACTCGGCGTGTTTCTTCGCCAGCGTGTACGCCTCGCGGACGCGCTTGAACTCGTCTTCGTTGCCGCCCTGGTCGGGGTGAACTTCCTTTATTTTCCGGCGGTAGGCCCGCTTGACCTCGTCGACGGAGGCGCTCACTGGAACGCCGAGTTCGGCACAGGCGGCCCGCAACGGGTCGATACCGGATTTACTCTCGTCCTCGAAGGTGATATCCGGCGTCTCGAACGGGAGGCGAGCGCCGAGCGCAGAGCCGGGCATCTCGTGTTCGACTAACACTGGCTCGGTCTCTGTTGGGAGTATCCGATAGTACGCCCGCGCGTCGAAGGTGATTGCTACGTCACGCTTTGGCAGGTAGAAGGCGATGTGCTGACCCTCGACGAAGTGATTCTCCGCGTACTGCTCGCCGATGGCGTCGAGATATTCGCGAAACTCGGCGCGGCGGCGCGACTCGCCGCTCGTCCGGCGTCTCCGATGGGGTGCTCTCCCCGGAAGCAACCGCTCGGCCAGTACGAAGGCGACTGCGACTACTACCGTGCCCGCGACCCCGAGCGCAATGCCGGTGACCAGACCCGGCGGGAGCCCCGTTATCCCAGCCTGCAACACACCCCGGAGTAGCGGCCGAACGAGTAAGAATCGTTCGCTCTTTGCTCACCTGCCCACGGCAACGCCCCTACCTCAACCGATATACCGCAGGTCCTCGTCAGTCGCTGCAGGTGCGCTCTGTTCCATCTCCTGTATCTTCCGGACGACCTCTTCCATCTCTTCGGCGCGGTCTTCCAGCGACCCGAAGTCCACCTCGAAATCGAGGACGTCTTGCAGGACTTCGAGCACTGCCTGTGCGCTCTTGGGGTCGACCAGATAGCCGCTCGTTTCACCCATCAGACACGCTGCGGGCACGTCTCGGCGCTCGCCGAGTCCGAGCAACAGTCCGCTCACGCCGACGATGCCGCCAGCGGGTTCGTCACCGCGGAACTCGACACCAGCGTCTTCGAGTTCGTCGCGCTGCTGTTCGGTCGTCGTCGCGCCGATGACGTCGTACTCCTCGATGAGTTCGCCTGTCGGGACGCCGCCGAGTGCGAACACTCGCTCGACGCCCAGTTCTTCTGCAACGTCGAGGAAGGTGTCGGTCAGTCCGTAGTGACCGTTCGTGTCCTGCGCCTGGTGGTCACCGGTGAGCACCAGCAGGTCCTGGCCGTCGGTTTCGACGGCGTGAATCTCGGCACACGCCAGCTGGGTCAGTCCCTCTTCGACGCTGACCTGTGGGGGGAGATGCGTCGAGTAGATGCGCCGGACGAGCGTCCCCTCTTGTTCCTCGACGAGATGCTCGGCGGCGAGTTTGCCGACGTGGCCGACGCCGGGCAACCCCTCGACCAGTACCGGGTCCGAGAGGTCAGCCTCGGCGACTGCCTCGATGTCGAATTCGTCCATACCCCCTATTCCCGGTTGCGGCGCTTAAGAGCGCGTCGATACTCGCCGTGTGGGTCGTTGGGGTTGAACGGCGCTGGCGCGCTGTTGACCGCCTTGCCACCGCACTCCGGGCACTGCGCTCTGAGCGTGTACACCGGTCGCTCGTGGGTCTCTTTCCAGTCTGCACAGACGAGAATGTCGGATTTCACGGCTCGCGCTACTCGTCGTCTACGTTTCGCTCGCGGTGGTACGTCCCGGTGCCACCGTGTTCGGCGACGACGGCGCTGGCGCGCTCTGCGCTCGCTTCGAGTTCGGCTTCGGCGGTCTTGTAGTCGGGTGCCTGCACGCGGATGCGGTACTCCGGTGACCCGACGTAGGTCACCTCGAGTTCTACTTCCTCTGGGACTTCGCCGTTCCCTTCGGCTGCCTGGAGTGCCTCTTTGATGATATCCACGCCGTCACTGCTCGGGCATTCGAGGTCGACGTAGCCCGTGACGTTGACGTAGGGCACCGAGACGTTGTCCCGGGCCGTCTCGACGATGGCCTCGATCTCGTCCTCTTCGAGGTCCGAATCCTCGAGGGCTTCTTCGCCGTGGATTGCGGCCTGTTCGAAGCCGTCGTACATCGAGCCGAAATCGGCGAGCAGTTCGTTCGCGATAGACGCGTACTGCTCGTCGTCCATGTCCTCGCCGAAGGCGATGGTCATCCACTTCTCGGCCTTCTGCTCGTTTTTCCACTCCTGAATCTTCTCCTTGCGCTGGTGGTCGTTGACGTCTTTCAGCGAGAGGTCTATCTGCTGGGCGCTCTCGTCGATGTCGAGCACCTTCGCGACGACGCGCTGGTCGACGTTGACGTGGTCGCGGACGTTCTTGATCCAGCCGGAGGCAACCTCGCTGATGTGACAGAGACCGCGCTTGTCCTCGTACTCCAGCAGGTCGACGAAGACCCCGAAGTCCTCGATTTCGTCGACGCGCCCGACGACGAGTTCGCCGGGTTCGGGCCAACCGCTGTACTTCATCGGGCCTCGACAGTCTCGGTAACGTCGCCTTCGATGGCCGCCTTGCCGCCGGTGGGTCGTGCGAGCGTGTGCCCACAGACCGCACAGGCGACTTCCGTGGCGGCTTTCCCGAAGACGACCTGCTCGTTTTCACAGTCCGGACAGGTGACGCGATAGAAGCTTCCTGCCATACTTACTCCTGGAATTTGAGACGACCGGCGCGCCATCCTTCGCGCTGGTGGGCGTTCCCACACTCACCACAGCGGTAGGTGAGCTGAGTCTTCTTCGTCGGCTTGTCTCCACCGGGGACCTTCGAGAACTTCCCGTCGTTCCCGATGCCCGAGCGTCGCTCGCGCTGGCGGTCGTTGACCTTCTTCATTCCCGAGGAGCGACCTGAGCGGACCTTCTCGACCTCGTGTTCGTGGTGTTCGTTACAGTGCGGACAGTACGTATTCATCCGGCGTGGCATCTCCATAGATATCGACCTTGCGGCGCTGTTAGATAGCGGTGCATAAACCACTTTTTACTTGGCCCGAGCACCACAACCGCCCGTCGGGGCGGCCTCCGTCGGGTCGTCGACACGTTCGTAGATTCGCGGCACGTGAGGCTTCGATATGCATCTGCTCCGTTTTGCGGTTCTGGGTCGGTGTATTGTCAGTCGTCTAATCGTGATACGAGAGACAAAACCGCCCGAGACTGAGAAACTCGGCGTTCACTCAGGAATATAAAAATCCGATTTCGATTTTCTGTGAGGCGAGGCATCCCTGATTTTGGCAATCTTGGCCGGACTCCGATGGCGGACGATAACGACATCGTAGGACTCATCTGTTGCGACTGTTCCCCCCACGCTACTCACCGCTGTAACGAGACGACCGGCGTTCTCACTCCCAATGAACACCATCGAAGCATCTTCTTCTCGCGCCACCTTCCGCAGACGTTTCGCTATCGTACCGGCTTTCGCATACCGACCGACCACTTTATGTCGGAAATCAGCACTCGGGCATAAATCGGTCACTTGCTCGTGTAGTGTTGATATGATTGATTCTCTATCAAATTCTTCGTTCTGTCCAATCCACCCCCGTTCCCTGGCGTACTTCGTATTTCCTTTTGGGAGGACGCTGACAGCCAGTACATCTTCATCAAATACAGTGCCGAACTCGGTGGCTCGAACAAGTGCCGCTTCAGCGAGCGATGACCCATCAAACGGAACGACTACTGTCATCTTCTATCCTCCTCCAGATATCCCAGTTCTTGCAAATTTTCTCGCACCTGGTCATCTATCTCACAGTCTGCAAGCACGTTATTCGCCGCTTCCTGTCGTTCGTTGATTATTTCGAGCAGTTGAAGCGCCGTCCGGAGTTTGAATGTTTGCTCTTTATCGTCCGTCTCTTCCAATACGCTCTCGGTTAAAGCGATAACGCGTTCGATAGTTGTGGGTTCCATACACTATATTCGTCCAAGAGAAACAATAATACTGCGATTGGTTTTCAGTAAATAAGAAAAAACTAACCAACCATTGTTTCCGAAACGTGGGTTATATAGTGCGAGTTTTGCTGTAACCATGTACTCAGTAGGCATGCTTGTTCTCACGGCTGATTTGCTGAGTTACTTGTGCAAACAACACCGTGTGAACACTTCTCTGGAACTTTGTGCGGCGGTCGTTGTGAGGACAGCTGCGAGCGAAGCGAGCGCACTCGGACGGGAAAAGGTGGTTCGAAGCCCATAAGTGCAATTCCTTCGAAGAGCCGAGTATGCAGAAGCTCATCATCCGTGGGGACCCTGGTATCCGGAAGGGCGCCGTCATCGAGCACGACGGCGAGGAGTTCGTCTGCTTCGGTATCAACCGCAACGGCGACTGGCACGGCCCCGACCGTCCCCAGCTGTGGTGTACCGTCGGCAAACCCGACGAAGAGGAAGACTACGAGACCCGAAACTACATTCCTAACTTCCTCGATGTCGAGGCTGTCGACGCCGAAGCCATCACCGTCGTCAAGGCGAAAGCCTAATTCACGGCGTATATTGTCACGTTCTCGAACTGTTCTGCGACGGTGACTCCAGATACCCCTTCGACCGTTATCTGTCCGTATCTGGCTCGTTCTGCCGGCCCGACGTAGACGTACTCGACGCTGTAGTAGTCCAGTAGCTCCCGCTGATAGCTCGCGTTCTCGCTGGTGTAGATGTCCTGTACGTCGGCCAGCCGTTGCTGATAGGGCTGTTCGCCACGGTACTGTTCTTCGTGATACCAGCCAAGCACCGTCGGCACGCCGGTCAGACTCGCCGGCGCGCTCGACCCCCGGCCCTCGTCGGGTGACCAGAAGTACCCGCCCGGTGCCGCGGTAGTAATCGTCGGCTGTCCATCACGGGCGTCGACCCAGCGAATAGCCGGTGCGTCCCGTGGATACTGGTACTCCAGATACGCTGTCGCATCCAGCGTCGGTCCCTCAGCGGCGACGGCAGGTCCCTGATTCGCGGGGTCGGTGTGGTCCACGAGCGCGAGCGGTGCGTACAGCCCACTCGTCACGACGAGGACAGTCGCGAGTGCGATGCCGCCAGTCGCGAGCCGACGACGCTCGGCAGCGAGACGGTCGGCCGGCCACCCGGCAGCGAGCCGGGCGAGCAGTGCCCCCGCCGCGACCGCCCAGAGCAGCCATATCTGCGCGTACGGCTTGAAGATCGTGTTGAACCGCTCGCCGTCGACGGTTGCCACTTCAACGACGAGAACGATGCCCGCGCCCGCGACGACGAGCATCGTCGCAAAGCCGACGTCCTCGGTCTCCCGGAGCAGCCACCACCCGCCCATCACGAGCGGCCCGGCAAGTCCGAGCGCCGGAAAGCCCAGCAGAACCGTCGCGCCTAGTACGACCGCGCCGGCTAGCCAGATGAACGCGGGCCGACTCAGCGCGCCACCACACCGGCGCGCCAGTGCGACAGCGAAAATCGCGAGGAACGCACCGTGGACGAGCAGGAGGTTCCCAATTGGCGTGCGTACACTCCAGAGGGCGGCCGAGCGACTCGGTCCGTCGAGCACGACGCCGGTCCAGAACGGGAGCGTCCAGAGGACACCGACGGCGAGGACGACTGCGGCGGCAGCCAGCCCAAAGCCGAGCCGACGGAACTCTTCGAGGAACCAGTCGTCGCGCGGTCCCACGCGGTCGGCGTACCGCCCGGGAAGGACGGTTGCGGGGTCTGTGGGAGCGAGTGCGACGGTCAGAGCGACCAGCCCACCGACGGTCGGGAACGACCAGAGGCTGATGAACCCGAGGAGACCAGCTACTGGCGGGAGCACTCCCACCAGGACGACCAGTCGCTTTCGCCGCTGCCCGGCTGGGAGTCGCCAGTACGCCAGCAGGAGGCCGGCGACGAGCAGGAGGAATGGCTGGGCCATCATGTGCGCGTGGAGGTCGCCGTTGAGCCACGCGAAGAAGGGAAACTCAGTCGCTGCCTTCGCCGATTCGGGGTCGCTCGCGTCCACCGGGACCACACGCGTCGCGTCGAAGTAGAAAAACTCCGAGGGTGTCCACTCTGCGACCCCCGACTCCAGACCGGCGGCGTCGACGACCCAGCTCGCAATCGCGTCCGGCAGGAGCCAGACGAGCACGCGCGCGGCCGTCTCCAGATTCCCGGCGAGGCCGACGAAGAAGGCTCCGAAGGCGGCTGCGACTCGCGGCGGCGCGTCGTAGGGGTCGACGAGCGCGCCGGCGATGCCGTAGGCCGTACTGACGAGCGTCGCGTAGAAGCCAGCCAGCGCGAGATTGTACGCGAACCGCGTCGAGGTGCTGGACAGTGTCGTCAACAGCGCGGTCAGCATGTGCCCGCCGTAGTAGTACTTGACCGGCTCGCCGGCGAACCACATGTCTTCGGGCGGGAGCGACCCGGCCCGGTTGAGCGTCCGCAGGAGGCCGAAATCGAGGAATTTCTCGCCGATGGCAATCGGTAGCGGTGCGGCGGCCGGGTCAACAGCGCGGATGGCGACAACGAGCGCGAACGCGAGCGTGAAGACAATGCCAATCTCGCCGTAAGCGCGCCAGTCGACCTCGGTTCGGCCCGCAGCGACGTACGAGCCGATGGTCAGCACCGCGAGGCCAGCCGCCGCTGCCGGCCAGCCGAAGGCTATCTGCCCGACGAGGTGACCGACGACAGCCAGGGTCGCAAGCGCGAGTGGAATCGCCAGTCCGCTCCGTGCCCGGTCCGGAAACAGCCACGACGCGACCGGGAGGGCAACCAGCCCGAGCAGCAGAAAGAGCACGAGCCAGAGGACGACGAGACCGATTTCCATTGGCGAAAGCAACGCCCGCCGCGGGTGAAATCTTTTGTGAACTGTCGGCAGACTGGTGAGCGAGTCGAATATCTTTTATTCAGCGCAGTGGTGTTTTCCCACAATGACTTCCGCGGTCGGGCTGGTGGTCCCCGCCTACCGTCCCGACGTCGACCGCCTTGCGGCGTACGTCCGCGCACTCCGGGAGACGCTCGACCTCGCGACGATTCGTATCGAACTCGATGCCCCAAAAGAGGGGGTTCCTGCGGGACTGACCGACCTCCCCGTCGAGATTCACACCGTCCCCTACCGCCGGGGGAAGGGTGCGGCAATCACCGACGGATTCGAGGCGCTCTCGACGGACGTTCTCGCTTTCGCCGATGCCGACGGTGCCACGCCCGCCGACTCGGTTGCCGACGTAATCGGGCCGGTCCGAGACGGGACCGTCGACCTCGCAGTCGGCTCCCGTCGCCATCCCCATGCGTCGGTCGATGCCCACCAGACGCTTGCGCGCCGGTATCTCGGCGACGGCTTCGCGTGGCTGGCCCGCCGACTCCTGGAGGTGGACCTGTACGACTACCAGTGTGGTGCCAAGGCAATCGACGCGGCCGCGTGGGAGACTGTCCGCCAGCACCTCTACGAACCCGGCTTCGCGTGGGACGTGGAACTGATTGCCATCGCTGGCGCGGTCGACCTCTCGGTCGCCGAAATCCCGATCGAATGGCACGACCGGCCGGGGTCGACGGTGTCGCCGGTGCGTGACTCGTTGCGACTCGGCCGCGCGCTCGTGACTGCCCGCCACCGCGCGAAACGACTCCGGGATAGCCGGTTACACACGGCGCTCGCTGCCCGCCGCGAGGAGGAGCCAGCGCTGGTCGAACAAAAATGACCGGCTCCCGGGTCGATGCCCTGCTCTCCGGGGCACGTTTCGGTCAGTTCGTCTCCGTTGGTGTCGTCGGCGCGCTCAGTGACAACGCGGTACTGGCGACGCTGAACCTCGTTTTCGGCGTCCCCGAACTGTGGGCGAAAGCCGCTGGCGTCGAGACGGCAATCGTGGTGATGTTTCTGGTCAACGAACACTGGACGTTCGCCGGACAGGGCGCTACCGGTCGGATTCCGTTTCTCACGCGACTGGGCAAGTCGCATCTGGTTCGCTCCGGTGGCGTTGCCGTCCAGCTGACTGTCTACTGGTTTCTGGTGACGTACATCGATTTCAAGCTGCTCGTGCTGGGAACAGACCTGTGGTTTCTGGCGGCTAGTCCCATCGCCATCGGTGTGGCGATGTCGCTCAACTACGTTTTCGAGAGTCTGTTCACGTGGGAAGTTCACACTGGTGACCCCCGGTAAAATCTCACAGACGGCCCGCCAATCACAATCCTTAAACAGTGAACGGAGTTACGAGTGGGTAGCGGGATGGGATAGCTAGGAGATTCCGGCGGGCTCATAACCCGCAGATCGGTGGTTCAAATCCACCTCCCGCTATATTCTGTCGCTCACAAATCGTGAGCGACGAATCTCGGTCACGGTGATTTGAACCAGGGAGTGGAGTAGCGCGGAACGACCGCGGTTCAAATCCACCTCCCGCTATATTTTGCGGCGAGCAACTCCGCGAGCCGCAAATTCGCTCGTGGTGTGTTGAACCCAGAGAACGCCCGTTCGAAGCCATCAGTCGCTCGTGACCGACTGCGCCCGTTGGACATCCCGTTCGAGACTCCGTGCGTATTCGAGACGGAGTTTTCGGACATCAGCGTCCGACAGCGTCCCTGAACTGTCTATCTCGTGTGTTGCCGGCTCGTAGGCCAAGATGTCGAACCCCATCCTATCGAGATAGGAACAGACGGCGTCCGAGTGGAGGCCGTCACGAATTGCCGCGTTGACGTACTCGATGACGGCGTCGAATTCCGGGAGGACAATGGTGTCCTCGGTTCGCATCCCGGTCTTTCCCTCTATTCGGACGGTCGTGTCGTCGAGTTGTGCAACGGTGTCGGCGATGGTATCGGCTAGCTGGATAACCTGGCTCGGGAGTGCGGTGTCGGGCGACCGCCACTCGACCGTTCCGAAGGCACTCCGCAACTGGACCGGTGTCCAGATTGCGCTCTCGGGGTCGAACTGTGCTTCGACGGCACGTCGGTCGATGCCCGCGGCCATTGCTGCTTCGGTAAACTCCTCGTAGCGCCGTTCGAGACGCCGGTCCCACTCGTCGATGTCGTCGATGTAGGGCCACAGCCGCCCTTGGTGTGGCAAGCCATCGTAGGCCAGCCAGCGGTACAGCTTCGACCGAGCGCCCGCTGCCAGATGGCGTCCCCGGAAGCACGGCGAGGAGTTGGCGAGCGCGAGCGCGGGGTCGAGCGCGACGAGCGTGTTTAGCTGGTCGACTTCCCGGCCAGGGAGCTGTTCGACGTGGATGTGCGTCCCGGCACAGTGGCGGACGTACTCGAAGTCCTCGCCGACGACGGCGTCCTGGATTCGGGTCCGTTCACTGGGCAAATCCGTAATTTCGTCAGCACTGACCGGCGTCGCGAGTGGGACGAGTCCTCTGTCGAGTTCTGCTGCCCGGTCGAGAACGCGGCCGATGCGGTCGAACAGTTCCTCGCGCAACGCTGCTGTCGTCGCACATGGTGTCGTTTTAATTTCCAGCAGCGGCTCGACGAACTCCCGCTCGACGCCCTCGGACACATCGACGAGGTCTGTCGGCTCGGCCAGTCGACCGTGACCGTCGATGACCCAGTACTCGACTTCGATACTCCGCCGGACTGCCTCGGTTTCATGTAGTGACACGGTTTCGCTGTCCAGTTTCGACACGTGGTGCGCCCGACCGTTCTCTGTCGGCGTTCACGTGATGGTTGACACCACTATACGCACCAATCTGTGTGAACTATACACAATAACTTATCGAGTGGTGAAGAAATTGCGGCTAAATAAAAAGAGAAAAACTAAATCGTTGCAATAGCTGGGCGTATAGTTGAAGAAGTGCGGTCTAGGTGAAAATTTCTACAATAGCGTCTGGTTGAGGACTGTGGCGTTGTAACTGGATGCGTGTCGGTCGTTTCACTATGGTGGCGGGCTGTCTAGTTATGGCGGCGCGGCTAGCCGACGAGAAGAGAGTGGGCGTTATTCGGTGTCAGCGCTGCCGCCTTTGACCTGCGAGATTGTGTCGCTGACGTCGATACGCTTTTCGCCGACAGTCGCACCGACGAGAGCGCCGAGTGCGCCGCCGGTGCTGGCGGCGTTACGGCTGACGATACCACCGAGTGCGGCCCCGATGGCTGCACCGATTGCTGCGTGTTTGGCACGACTGAACGTGCGCTTGAGTCGGTTTCCCATACCTCGACAAACGAGTGGTGATGGTATAAAACTGCTCGCTGTGTGAGATGATGCCGCTACTGGAACTGCATCTCGTCGTTGACGGTGACGATTTCGCCCCGTAAGTAGTCGTTCTCCAGCAGGTACGCGACAGTGTGGGCTACCGTTTCGGGTGCACAGGAGCACTACTCGAGAATCCGGTCGGCAGCGCGGCGCGCGGCGGCGACGTGCTGGTCGCCCTCGTCGTGTCCGGTGTCGTCGATTTCCGCCAGTAGCTCCGAAACTTTCTCGACGCGCTCTCTGGCAACGTCGTCGGAGATGCTGCCCTGTGCTGCGTCGGCGGCGACGGCTTCGGCCTCGCCGAGGAGTCGGTTCGCCGACTCGTCGAGTGGCAACTCTTCGGTGGCTTCGAGGTGGTCGTGGAGTGAGGCCAGCAGTTCGTCGAGGTCGCTCATCAGCCGTCACCTTCCTCGTCGACGATGACGACCTCGCCATCCTCGACGATAACGTTGATGAGCGTTTTCGGGCTGTAGCCGGCTTCGGCGACCTTGTTCTCGCCGTCAGCCTTCTTGATGACACAGACGATGTCGGCGATGTCGGCGCCGATGTCGTCGAGTGCGCTGGTGATGCCGCGGAGGGTCCCACCCGTCGAGAGCACGTCGTCGAGGATGAGCACGCGGTCACCCTCGTAGATATCGTTGATGTACATCTCGCCTTCGGAGTAGCCGGTGACCTGCGAGAGAGAAACCTCACCCTCCAGTCCGTAACTTCGCTTGCGGACGACGACCAGCGGAATGTCGGTCATCAGCGAGACGGCCGTCGAGATGTGAATCCCCATCGCCTCTGGGGCGACGATTTTGTCGACGCCGTCGATGTCGGCTTTCCGGATGATTCGGATGACGATCTCCCGGAGCAGTTCCGGGCGCAACATCGGGACGCCGTCGCTGACGGGGTGGACGAAGTAGTGATAGCCCTCTTTCTCGACGATTGGTGCGTCGAGCAGCGACTGTCTCAGTCGGTCCATAGCAGAGGTACCGCCAGCCACACCAAAAAAGTGATTCATCAGGTTGCGGCCGCGAGCATATCACTTACTGCGCCGACCACTGGAAGTACGAACTCGCCGATGAAGGCAAAATGAACGAAGCCAGCCAGCAAAAACAAGACCGTTCCGGCGGCGGCCGCGAGCCCGAGCGCAACGGCAGCGACTGGCTCGACCCGTCGGTCGGCGACGCTCGCGACCGTTGTGATGGCTGCGACGACGCCCAGGCCGAACCCGAGCAACGCGTGGACGCGCGCGGCCTCACCGACGGCGTACTGGCCGATGACGAAGTACGCCAGCAGCAACTG
>JAZKTK010000031.1:0-26167 GCA_036625595.1 Haloarculaceae archaeon
CGACAGCAGCTACTGGATACCGTCTGACCACACGGAGAGAAGTATGTGCTTACACAGAGATTACGGTCGTGTCGGCCGAGTTGCCACCGGTCGCTCGTTGGCCAGTGCGATGATACCCTCCCGAAGTGAAACCTTCGGGTCGAATCCGAGTCGGGTGCTGGCTCGCGTTATGTCTGCTCTACTGTGGTCTATATCCCCCTCGCGTTGTTCGGTGTGTTCGATTGGGACAGCACCGCCGACGCTGTCTCTGACCAGATCGGCGAGTTCCGCGATGGACGTCTTCGTTCCAGTGCCGATATTAAATGCCACCCCAGTCGCGTCTGCCTGGGCCGCGAGGAGGTTGGCACGGACGACATCTGCAACGTGAACGAAGTCTCTCGTCTGCGTCCCGTCGCCGTGAATCGTTATCGGATCATCGGACCGTGCGCTGTCGAGAAACGCCGAGACGACACCGGCTGCCGACGTCGATTGTCCCGGCCCGTAGACGTTGAAATAGCGGAGTGCGACGGTCGGTAACCCGTACCGGTCGGCGTAGATGCTCGCGTAGCGGTCGGCCGCCAGTTTGTCCACACCGTACGGCGTTGTCGGCCGCTTGGGGTGCTCTTCTGTGATTGGTAACTCCGTCGGCGGGCCATAGATGGCGGCACTCGACGCCAGTACCACGCGTGCGTCCGCGCGTCGGGCCGCTTCGAGCACCGCAAGTGTCCCCGTCGCGTTTCGATGGTGACTCGCGACCGGATTCTCGACACTCTCGGTGACACTCGCGAGTCCCGCCTGGTGAAAGACGACATCAACGCCTTCCATCACCTGTGCAAGCACCATCTCGTCGCAGATATCCCCCTCCAGCATCCGAACACCGCCCGGAACGTTGGCCACCGACCCCGACGAGAAGTCGTCGAGCACACGGACGTTGGCCGTCTCTGCGAGTGTAGCTGCAATGTGGCTGCCGATGAAACCTGCACCGCCAGTCACGAGTGCTGTCGTCCCCTCGAAGTCGTCGCTCACGGAGTCCCACCCGCGCTGTGACGGAGTTGCGTGTCGACGGTCCGGTCGGCGACTGTCCCCATCGTCGCCACGTCTATCTCGTCGCGGCGCTCGTCGATTCGAGCGAACACCTGCCGGAGTCGTTCCACGTCACGTTCGCTCCGGACGCTGCTGGGTTCCATCCGGAGGTGAAAGACCTGGTTACTGTCGACGAGTTCGTTCAGGCCGCGGTCGACGTGCGAGACGACCGGGTCACCGAACGCCGGTTCGAGCAGCGCGCGTGCGATGCCGTCGAAACTGAACAGGTGCAGCGACGCCGGCACGTCGACCAGCCCCCAGTCGTCGACGGCGGGCGTGACCAGACGGGGGGTGGGAGAGCCGACCATCGCGTCCATCAGTTTGCGATGATGACCCTTCGAAGTCGGAATGACACCGCGATAACAGTCGAAGCCGGCAGCTGCGAGTTCGCGTCGGTGACCGACGCTGTCGTGTGGAAAGACGAACGTCGTCAGGTCGATACCGAACTCGTGGGCGGCACGCTGGCAGGCAGCTAGCTCGGCGCGTGCGGTCGCAGCCGTCGTCTCCGGTCGACCGAACTCGACGTGTGAGAAGCCATGCGCAGCGATTTCGTGGTCTGGGCCGCTCTCCCGGACTGTCTGGACCAGGTCGGGCGCGAATCGGAGCTCTGGACGGTCGGCCCACGTCGTCCGCTCGTGGTCGAACCACGACGGCCCGCGCGGGTGGTCGACGTGTGTCCCGTCACAGTCGTCGAGAAAGAGGTGTCCGGCGATGGCCCAGGTCGCGGGTAACCGGAACGTATCGAGGAGGTCGACGAGCTGCTTCCAGCCCATCCGTCCGTCTTCGATGCGGCCGGCCGGTTCTACCTGGTCGTGAATCCTCCAACCCAGCGCCGCGTCGATAGAGAGAACGACTGTTCCCATCAGCGGTCCCCCACCAGTCGCAGTCGCTTCGTCGTCGAAACCATGCCACAACGTACAGTCCGGACATCGCTTTGTTATGCCCGCACTACGAGCGTGACTTGATTACCAGCAGCTCCGTTCAGCGAACGAGAGATGCCAGTTGTCGGGGTCACTGATGTCCAGTCCGGCGACCTGCCAGTCCGCCGGTTCGGGGTCGGGGCCGGACGCTGGCGCGGTAACGAGCGTCGATGGTGACCCGAACCACGACAGCGGCCACCGACTGTCACAGCGGAACCCGGTTCGGCGGCGGATTCGGCGTGGGAGAACCGTTTCGTCGGCAAGAATCGTGTCTGCGCGCGAGTTATCGGCGACGACAGCCCGCACGAGTTGCTCGATGGCAGTGGCTCGCTTCTCGGCTGCTGGGGGGTAGACATCCGTCAGGGCGACCACGTGTTGCCCGGCGACGTGACGCTCGCCGGCGATGAGCGCTGCACGTGATTCGTCGTCACCAGTCAGATACGTGGTGTACGACCAGGACGGGTTCTCGAATCGCCACGCCAGATATCGCGGGTCGCGCACAGCGTGGATACCCGACGGCCGGTGGTCCCGAGCCAGTCCTGTGAGTGTGCGAGTGGGAACGTGATTCGACCGCGTGACTGTCCAGTCGGGACTACAGTCGCGGAGCCGGTGTGAGAACCGCTGGAGTGAACCGAACGCACGCGCGGTAATTCGGGCAGCGCGCCGGGCATCCTCGTCGAGCAGCAGCGATGGGTGACGAATCCGATAGGCAGTCTGTAGCCGTTCGACCTGTTTCCAGCCGTCAGCGGGAATCGGTCGGTCCGAGTCGCCGAGTACGTCGAAAAACAGTGCCGGCTCGCGGTCGGCGTACACTCGACGAAGGTGGTCGGCCAGCAGGTCGAGTAGGTCTCGGTGGCGATGCTTGGGGTGGACCATCGTGTCCGTCGGCTGGAGTGCCAGTTTCTCCTGGTCACCGACATGCAGCCGAAACGCGACCGCTGGCATCGCAGCCACCACGCGGTCTGCGGTGGTGGCAACGACCATCGAAACGTGGTCGACGTAGGGATTGTCTTCGTACTTCCAGGAGAGCCAGTGTGCCCCGTCACTACCGGTAACGGTCTCGTACAGTTCGAGGATAGCGGTACGGTCCGAGTGGTGATATCGGCGAACGTTGTATTCGGATTTTCCACTGGACGCAGCGCGCAGAGCCATATCGAATTTCACGCTAGATGTCGGCTTTGTTAGTGAGTTCCTTCACCACCGCTCAGTGGAATACGCGCCGGAACCGACGGGCGACAGACGAGAGCGACCGGCAGATTGCGTCCGGCGAGCGGCCCACGATAGCACGGGTGAAGCGGTGAGATAACGGTGGGGCCGGTTCCGTAGCCAGTTCCGAGAGGTCCACGTCGGCGAGCCACTGGAAGAAGTCGTCGGCCCCAGCGAACGCGACGGGCGACGTTTCGGGAGCAGCCGCCTGAATCGTCTCCCACGCGAACCGCTCGTCGGCAGCCAGATTCCATCGGCCGGCTTCGAATTTCGTCCTGATAGCCGGAAACGTCTCGTCGGTAACGGCGTAGCCGTGGTCCCGAGGGTCGAGCCCGGCGACGACCAGCCCGACGATGGTCCGGGCGCACAGTTCGCACTGGTTGCAGTTGCCGCCCCTGCTGGAGCAATCCCGGATAGTCACCGTCGGGTCTTCCTCGCGGACGAACTGTGCGATACGTTTGATTTTCTCCTGTCGTGTCAGGTCTCCGCCATCGTAGCGACAGGCCGTCCCGGACCACCGAACGTTGCTATCGAGCGACGGATGTGTGCCCCAGGGCCCGCCGAATTCGCGCGTGCGTGGTGCGGCGCGCGCCAACTGCTCGATACCCCGGCTCGCACACAGCGGCGCACACAGGCCGAGCACACCGATACCCTGGCCGACCGCATTGTACCAGCTCCCGTCGAGATGAGGCCCGAAGTGGCGGTCGAGCACCGAGGTGTCGAGCACGGAGAGGACGTTCGACCGGACGAACGTCGTCTCGCAGCCGTGTCGGCGCGCGAACGATTCTGTCTGTGCCACGACGCGCGTCTCTTCAGGTTCGCTTTCCGGAGTCCACCGCTGGAGCGTGACGAGCGTGGGTGCGTCCCGCCGATGCTTGACGAACGACGCGAGCGAGTCGACACCCCCGTCGAACAGCAGTGCGGTCTTTCCGGTCGGTCGGCTGGGCGTATACGTTCCGTCGCGACACTCGGGACAGGAGGTCGTCTCGTATCTGAGTGCTCCGTTGCTGACGAGCGAGGGATACAGCCGGTCGAGAGACTCTCTGACGCGGTTGAGTGCCAGTAGGAACTCCGGGTCGATTCGGTCGACGGAGACGTCTGCCCCGGTTGCCCACGCGACCGGACAGACCTGTGCGAGGGCTGGCACCGCGAGCAACGAGGACGGAACGTTCTCGATAGGTTGGTTGTAATCGACGCGAAGTGGGTCCCCAGTCAAAAAACGGGCGACCTGCCCGCTGGCGCTCAGCTCACACCGGAGTACCGACCCGTCGGTGCGTGGCTCTCCAACTGCGATGTGGCCACCGTCGACAGGGGATTTGGCAGCCGTTTGTGTATCCAGAGACCCGAGGGTGCGCATCGAATCTGGGGTGCGACAGGAGTGAAAGTAGTAATGTGTAACGTACTTTCGAAACAGCCAGCCAGGTCGCCCTCACTCGCGCACCGCTGGCGTCTGTTTAGTAATCGGTTATGCGCGGTTGGCTGAGACTTCGGTTTTGAACAGTCTGAGCGGTTTATTCTGTATTCGTCCTCAGTCACTGGCGCATCATATGCCATCAGAACGCACAACAGTAGCAGTACTGCTCGCGGCAGTGGTCGTCTGCTCCAGCTTTGCTATAGCTGGTGCGGCGTCCTCTCACACAGCAGGGAACGACTCGACAAACGACCAGTTAATGGTCGTTTCCCTGACTGCGCCCGACAGCGCTGCTCCCGATAGTACAATTGACGTGACCGCTACCGTCGAAAACCCCGGAACGACCCAGACAACCGAATCCGTCGAGTTCCGCCTCGAGGGGACTGTCGTCGATAGACAGACCGTCACAGTCGATGCCGGCGAACGGTCGACCGTGACCTTCGAGGTCAACACCAGCGGTGTCGAGCCAGGTGAATACCTCCACGGCGTCCTGACGGAGAGTGACGGCGCGTTCGCGACGCTGACCATCTCGGAGTCGTTCACCGTCGATGAACTCGACGCGCCGGCAACTGCCACGTCTGGAGACAACGTCTCCGTCACGGCGACGGTGACCAACCCCAACGAGGACAACACGACGCAGAACGTCCAGTTCCGCTTCGCCGGCGGACTGCTCGCGCAGGAATCGGTAACCCTCGATGCTGACGAGTCGACTGACGTGACGTTCAACGCGACCCTCGCTGGTGTCGCAGAGGGAACGTACATCCACGGCGTCCTCACGCGCGACAGCGGCCAGCTCGCGACGCTGGACGTGGAAGCAGCCAACGACACAGAAGCACCGGCACCGGCCACGGTGAGTTTCTCCGACCAGGAGTCTGACGGAACCAGTGTCGTCGTCGACTCGGCGACGCTGCCCGAAGGCGGGTTCGTCACCATCCACGACTCCACCCTCCTCGATGGAAACGTCGTCGGGAGTGTCATCGGCGTCTCCGAGCAGCTCTCGCCTGGCCTGCACGAGAACGTGACTGTCGAACTCTTTACCGTTCCTGGCGGACCGAACCAGACGGAACTGACCGAGAGTGACACGCTCATCGCCATGCCACACCTGGATACGAACATGAACGGCATGTACGATTTCGTCATCAGCGAGGGCATGGAGGATGGACCGTACGTCGACAACGGCTCTGCGGTGACCGACGCTGCGAACGTCACCGTCGTTATGGAGGAGCCAAACGAGACGGCTCCGCCCGAGATGAACGAAACGAACGAGACTGAAGCGCCCGGCGAAACGAACGAGACCGAAACGCCCGGTGAAACGAACGAGACTGAAACGCCCGGTGAAGAGGAACCCGGCGAAACGACCCCTGGTGAGGAAGAACCAGGCGAAGCAACTCCCGGCGAGGAAGAACCCGGTGAGGCAACTCCCGGTGAAGAGACGGACACCGAAACGACAGTCGAGTCGCTAGTCCCGGGTCCGTTCTGAACGGTCCGCTCGAGTTCTTTTTTGAAGACGGAGACGAGCAGACACTGTCGAGGTTACCGCCCGAGTAGGCGAGTATTCGTGCGAAACCACTGTGCAGTGGTCCTGCTTGCGGTATGTGTACTATTCGAATACCTGATATGGCATGCCCTGTCTTTACTCGCCTGGCAGTGCTACTGACGAGTCGTGCTATCCTGGATCCGACAAACGGTGACCAGCGTACTCAGCTCCGAGACCTCGGAATCGGAGACGAAACAGTCACGGCAGCCAGACGGTGACAGCGGACGGCTGTTGCACATCTGCCCGAACTGTGAACAAGTGTATCTGAGCGAGCAGCCAAATCGGTGCTCGACGTGTGACGAGCGTACTGTCTCAGTCACCAGTGACCAACAGACCAGTGACCAACAGGTTCCGGTCGAGTAGTATACAAAGAGTCCAGAAGCAGAGATGACTCGCTACCTGGGAGTCAGAGTCAGTCCTGACCGAGGCTGACAACGGCCTGTTTTTCGCTCCCTGACGCCAGGTCGTCGATCTGTCGCGCCAGCGAGAGGGCGCGCAGTCCATCGCGCCCGGAGACGACCGGGTCGGTTCCCTCACGAACGGCCTCGACGAACGCGTCGATTTCCCGTTTGAGCGGCTCGCCGTTGTCGACTGTCGGTCGCTCGACGAGGCTCTCGTGGCGGAACCGAACGTCGCCGTCCTTCTCGACGTACTCGGGGACCGAGCGCCGGTGGATGTGGACCGTCTGGTCGGCATAGTCGACGTTGACACGACACTCCTTGGCGGTAATCGAGAGTTTGCGGACCTTCTGTTGGGTGACGCGACTGGCGGTGAACTGGCCGACCACATCACCTTCGAACGAGACGGTTGCGGTCGCGTACTCACCGCCTTCCGTTCCGGTGGCGGCGACCTCGGTCACGTCGCCGTCGACGAGCGAGCAGACCACGTCGAGGTCGTGAATCATCAAATCGAGGACGGCACTGTCCGAGATAGCGCGGTCGATTGGCGGTCCGAGCCGGTGGGCGTCAATAGCGATGATGTCGAGGTCGGGGACGATATCGGCGAGACACTGGACGGCGGGATTGAACCGCTCGATGTGACCGACCTGGAGCACGACGCCCTTCTCCTGTGCCTGTTCGACGAGCGCCTCGCCGTGACTCGGTTGCTCGGTCAGCGGCTTCTCGATGAGGACGTGTACACCGGCTTCGATGACCTGACTGGCCACGTCGTAGTGATACTCGGTCGGGACCGCAATCGAGACGATATCGGCCTTGGCCAGCAGTGCTTCCAGTGGTAATGCAGCAGTGCCGTACTCTTCGGCGACCGAGACGGCACGGTCGTAGTCGGCGTCGTGGACCCCGACCAGGTCGACGGCCTGGTGTTCGGCGTAGACGCGAGCGTGGTGGCCGCCCATCGTCCCGGTCCCGATGACGCCTGCGGTGAGTTCAGTCATAGGTCTCCACGTAGTCGACGGCAGTGGCAATCGTCCGGAGGTCCGCGGCCGACAGGCCGGGATGAATCGGTAACGAGAGGACCTCCTCGGCGGCGCGTTCGGCGTGTGGCATCCGACAGTCGGTGTCGTCGTACGCCGGCTGCTTGTGAATCGGCGTCGGATAGTAGACGCCGGTATCGATGCCGAAATCGGATAGCTTCTCTCTGAGTGTCGAGCGATTCCGACACCGGACCGTGTACTGGTGGTAGGCGTGGCGGCAGTCCCCCGGTTCGACGGGGAGCGTGAGGTCGGTGTCTTGGAGTCGCTCCGAGAGGACGCGTGCGTGGACTCGTCGGGCGGCGACATATTCGGGGAGTCGTTCGAGCTGTGCCAGCCCAATCGCAGCGGCGAGATTCGTCATCCGGAAGTTGTGGCCGACGCGCTCGTGGACCGACCCGTCAGTCGGTGAGCGCCCGTGGTTGACAAAGGAGGCAGCGCGCTCGGCGACTGCCTCGTCGTCAGTGACGACCATCCCGCCTTCGCCGGTGGTCATATTCTTCGTCGGGTAAAACGAGAACGCCGCTACGTCGCCGAAGGAGCCGACGCGCTCGTTGCGAAACTCCGCGCCGTGGGCCTGTGCACAGTCCTCGACGAGCGCGGCGTCGTATGCGTCCGCGAGTTCTCGGAACTGGTCGACTCTGACTGGCAGTCCGTACAGGTGGACGACCAGGATGGCGTCGATATCGCCGTCGTACGCCCGAATGCAGTCCGCTGCAGCGTCAGGGTCGAGGTTGTACGTTGCGGGGTCGATGTCCGCGAAGACTGGCTCTGCACCGCACAGACGGACTGCGTTGGCCGTCGCGACGAACGATAGTGGTGTCGTCAGGACGCGGTCACCCTCGCCAATGTCGAGCGCCGCCAGGGCAGCGTGGAGGGCGGCGGTCCCGTTGGCAGTGGCGACGCCGTGGTCGACACCACAGTAGTCGGAGAACTTCTCTTCGAACGTGCGAACCTCTTCGCCGTCTGCGAGGTCGCCACTTTCGAGGACCGACATCACGCGGCGTTTCTCGTCGCTGTCGATGTCGGGCTCGGCGATGCGGATTCGCTGCCGTTGACTCATCGTCATGCTATCTGATTCCCTCCTCGGAGTTGGTCCGGGAGCGGCCGGTGCCGTGCTGGGGACCCGACGGCGAGTGTCTCAGACGGGACGTCCTCGGTGACGACACTGCCGGCCGCGACGAAGGACCCGCGGCCGACCGTCACGTCCGGAAGAATCGTCGCGTTCGCACCGATAGACACGTGGTCAGCCAACTGTGCACCCTGCAGGCCGTTGTCGGTCCGAATCGGATACTCGTCGTTCGTGACGACAGCGTGGGGACCGAGGAACACTTCGTCACCGAGGGTCGACCCGGGAGGAATGTACGCACCAGTCTGGAGGCTGACGTGCGAACCGAGCGTGACCTGGCCGTCGACGACAGCGTTCGTACCGACGACAACGTCGTCGCCAGCAGTCGTCTCTTCACGGACAATGGCACCGTGACCGGTGGTGAAATCGTCGCCGATTTCGACGCCGGCGTAGATGACAGAGCCCGAGCGTATCGTCGCGTTCTCGCCGATGACAGTTCGCCCAGCACCGTCGCCACCGTTCTGGCCGACAGCGGCACCATCCGAGACGTAACTGCCGTCTCCAATCTGTATCTGTGACATGGTTGTTCGGTAGTTGCCGGGACACCCCGGCCTCTCACCCAACTCCTGCGGGAGTGTGGCCTTTGTTATGGACGGGTTTGTCAGGTGTTGTCGACCCGTTAGGGACTGCCGACTGCCTGAATCAGTGCAGACGTGAGAATGTGACCCCCGACGGGGTGGGGCAAACCCCGTCGCGAGTCCCGCCCGGCTGGTCGCAGGGCGGAAAAGTTGATGGTGTGGTGCCCCCAGGGGACGGTCCCCCAGCAGGCAACTCGGTGGGGTGCCTGGCAGCCGCCCTGGTGGCAATCGGGTGTGGGGTGGGCGAGGTGCGTTGCACAGTCAGGGACACGCCCCGGGAGCGTTACGTGACGTGACCCATGACAGTTCTGGACGGCTGCCACTCGTCCATTCGAAGAGTGTTCACATAATCGTTCTTACCATTACACTAGATGTGTTATTCATAAAATCAAATATTTTTACACACTACAAGCGGATACCACCCAATTTTAGACTAGACAATCGCATGAAACTTGCGGCTACACGTGGTATGTAACTCTTTCTAGTCGGAAGAATTCAGGTCAGCACGTTTCAACGCGAGTCGGAGATGTGGTAACGCGATAATAGTCTGGTTCGTTTCGGAGACAATCTGGTTTTTTTCGTCGAACTCGACGAGACCGATATCGTCGAGTTTCGGGCAGGTCGTATCGAGGAGTTCAGTGAGAATGCGGCCGCGAAACTCCGCCTGGGTGTAGCCCTCCGGTGGCTCCGTCTTGTGAACGACGTATTCGACGAGTTCGTAGCACGCAACTGGTCGAGAGACCAGAAGCAAGTACGTCAATACGAATCGGTTACGCGCCTCGGCGAGTGCACAGAACAGTTCGTCGGTCGTCACGGTTGCGCCGCTGAGCGAACGGTCGTCCTCGCCGCGCAACGCCTCGAGTTCGTCAAGGTCGTCGAGCGACCACCCCTCGCCGGTGCCGCCGTCGTGGACTGGTGGTTGGGACCCCATACGACGTGTCACTCAACCTAATAGAATAAGCAGCGTACCTGAAGGTTCCGAGAGACGAGAATGACCCGTTACGTCGGCGGGTCGACAGCCGTCTCGATGACTTTTCGCAACGCTTCGCGGAGGTGCTGGTGGAACGTCGATGCCGAGATGTCGAGCGACGCCGCGATTTCGGCACCGGTCCGCTCGCGCGGGCGCTTGAAGAACCCGCCAGCGAGGGCGGATTCGAGTACCGTTCGTTGTTTCCGTGTCAACCCCGCCTGGTCGAGGATGCCGGCCGCGTTAGCGTCGTCGTCCCCGTCGATAGCCTGCCGTTTCGCGATGCATCTGACCTTCGGGAAGCGGTTGCGAAATGCGCGCAGTATCTCCGGCCCGGTCTCCCCGGCCCGCACCGTGGCCCTGAGGTGGTCGCCATCAGCCGTCGCCGAGACGATGGCAACGCCCGAGACTGCGAGACTCGCGAGCGGACACTGCGTCGAGACCACGGCCTCGACGAGACACTCCCCGCCCTCACAGTCGCGGACGCTCACGCGCCGAATAAGGTCGCTATCTTCGAGTTGTGACGCTTCGATATCGGAGACTGGGACGGTGAGGTGAAAGTGTGCGCTGTCGTCTCTGGGAATCACTCGGTCCAGTTCCACGCTCGCTTCCGTACTCCTCGCGAGTCTCGTCATCACCGTGGGCGTGCTCGTGTGACGTGTCTCGAGAACAGCCTCGATGGCACCATCAGCAGCGAGCAGTCGACGATGGACTGCCGAATCGAGTGCGAACCCACCGAGTCGGCCGATATCTGCGAGTGCTGCTATTTCCGTCGATTCGAACGCACCGGATCGGTCGGTGGCGACGACGACCATCCCGCAGGCCAACCCCCGGTGGCGAAGCGGGATGCGAGCAGCCCGGATTCCCGTCACTTCGATACCTCGGTCGGCAGCCACCGCCTGAACGACCGGAGCTGGGACGATAGTCACGGAGTCGGCCGTGACGAATCCGTCGGCGTCGGTCGGTAACGTGGCTATCTCACCGAGTACCTCGACGAGCGGGTCTGCACCGGCAGCACGCGTGGCTGTTCTGTCAAGTCTGTTCCCGACCCAGACACCGCCGTAGAGGCCTGTTCCCGCGAGTGCGTCGACCAGTTCGCCCTGGATTGTTCCGGGGTCTGTTCCGTCGAGCAACGCGGTCGCAACCTCTGCGACGATGGTGTCGGTGTCGGCGTCGCGCTGGCCGCCGGTGTGGCGACCTTCGGTTTGCTGGCCCTGCCCGGTATCCCCGTTCCGAGTCACTGGGACCACCGCCGATTGGACGTCAGATTCATCAGCCGGCCGCCTCCGATTCGACTGGCCATCTGAGGCCCGGAGTTCCATCGACGTACCAGCGCAGCATGGCACCGCCCAGGAGACCGAGTTCGAGCAAGAGGTACAGTCGCCCACGCGGCGTCGAGAGAAACGTCAGGAACTGACCGGCGAGCTCCTGCACGAACGGGACGATTGAAACGGTCGGCGCCGCCGGCGCAGGGAGAAGCGGCCAGAAGAGAAAGGTCCATTTGAGATGTCGCCCGATCAGCAGCGGATAGACGACATCGGCGGGGAGATGCAGGAGATACCCGACTGCGAACGCGACGCCGACGTCGGCCCGGTCGAACACGGAGGTGGCGGCCACTGCAAGCGCCGCCAGCGGAACGGCGACGAACAGGGAGTGCGCAAGTGAGATCCCCGATGATGGGAGAAGCGTTGTCTCCCATCCGAGCGGCTTGTCTATCAGGTCCGGAAACTGCGTGCCAATCACGAGCGCGGCGACTGCGAGTGCCTGTGGCGTGTGACCGGCGACGGAGCGGACGAAAAGTGAGTAGGCCAGATATCCGATTGCGAGGTGTTCCCAGGGCCACACGACTACGACCTCCGCGTCTGCGTCACGTCCGGTGTCGACAGGTGTCTCGGCGCATCGACTGCCTGGCCACTCCCGCCAGCACACCGTCGGTCTCGCGTGTACATATTGGCTGAGGAAACGGTCAAGGGCTATTGTTATTGTGGACTGTCGAAATGGTAAGAACCCATTATCCGTACTTTCGAGGTCCCTACCACCAATGTTCGAATTGAACCAGCGAAACGGATATAAACCGCAACGAAGAGCTAGCAACCCGAAGGTATTCGATGCAGATGCCCTGGAGGTTCCATCCGCAATGATTCACTGTACATATTCAACATCTGACCGAGGTACCGGGAGATGAGTGTCGACTGGGACGATATCAGCTTCGTTATCAGTTCGCGGTATCGAGTCGCATCACTGAGACGGCTCGCAGACGGTCCTGCGACGCCCTCACAGATTGCAGCTGACGAGGATGTCGGCATCGCCCACGTCTCGCGCGCCTTGCAGGCGCTTCGAGACCGCGAGCTCGTCGAGTTGCTCGTCTCCGACCACAGAAAGAAAGGACGAGTGTACGGGCTGACAGACCCCGGCGAGGCCACGTGGGAGACTATCGAAGACGAGGGACTGGCGTGACGCGTCTCGGCGGTCGTCAGCCATGACTCTCGACACCCCGGGCTCTGCATATCTTCACGAAGAGACAGCCGACAGTATCACGACTCTTCGAGTCCAGCGGCGGCGTCGAGACAGCGAGTGAACGCGTCGTCCGTCTGGACGAGCAAAACTTCCCCGAGTGATTCCGAATAGTCGACAATTCCTGCCGCGTCGAGTTTCGGCAGGTGCGTGTAATAGAGGTCGAGATAGACATCTCGAACGCTATCGGGCGGCACCGTTCCGAGCGTGGCAACCTCGTGTTTTGCGATATCACGGGCTATCTGAGCCAGTCGACAGGGGCCCTCCTCACGGAGTCGATACAGCAGATAGCGTCGTCGCGAGTCCGCGAGGAGCGCGAACAACTGGGTTGGCTGTGGCGGCCCGCGTTCGGTGTCAGTCGGTACGGACCGGTTTCCGGACTGCCCCGTCATAGTTCGGCAATCAAGGCCGCTACACAATGTTATACACCGCTTACCTCCGATGAACGTGACGACGAACACGAGACCGACCATTGCCGAGACAGGGAGTAGAAAGGACCTGTGTTCAACAGTTTCACACATATGGTCCGAATTACTATTCGTATCGCCGGGTACCTGAGTAGTGATGGTGCAACACCTGTCCGAGAACGAACTGGAGCGTATCACAGAATTCGCAGAGACGCCGACGTACAAACGGTCACCAGAACAGCTGCTACCAGAGAACGAACTCGAACAGTAGCTCCTGGTCCCCACCCCACACCCACGACTGTTACTCCTCGTCTGACCCACCCTCACGGAGTTCAGACGGGATCGACTGCCTGGCACGCCACTGCGAGACGAGGTGGGCAAGTGCCAGTGCAGCGAACAATCCGACGACGAGCACAGCGACAACGCCCTCTGACAGCGCTCCGAAAACCCAGACGTTTGCAATCGTTGCAACGAGCAGTGCTCCACCGACGAGTGCCAGACCGACGTAGAGATACTGCCAGCGAATCGTCTCCTCCTCCTCGAGATACCCATCGATGCGTCGCGCTCGGCGCGTGAGGGCGACCATCCCGCTATCGGCGTCGTAATCGACGATACCGGCATCGTCGAGTTTCGGGACGTGGGTCTGATACAGCGAGACGTACACGCGTTTTCGTTCCTGGGTCGTCAGCTCGCTTGGTTCCACGTCATTCTCCCAGGCTGCCACGTGCTCGGCGAGCTCAGTCAGCTCGACTGGCTCCCCGCGCTGCCGCAGATGGTACAGCAGGTAGCGCCGCCGAGGGCTACTCAGTATCTCGAATACGTCATCCTGTGTTAGTTCTGTATCGCTCGTTGACATCGGGTGTGAGCATCGGTCTCACCGTGTTCGGTTCCGTTTCGTTACTAGTGACACGACCAAAGGGTACCTCGGACACCCCTTTGTTACAGTCTCGTTACCATTGTCCCGTCCGCACAGCCCACCGAACCGGCGCGTATCCCCATCCAGTCTGCCGGTCTCACGCAAGCGTACCCACTTGCTACCGGATACAGCGGCTGGATAACTAAGCCCGACTGGTTGGCAATGTCAGCGCGTATGAGACGAGCGTTCACGCGTATGGTGTCATCTGTGGGGGCGACCGCTGCGGCAACGAGTCGGACCCGTTCTCGGCCGGTGACTGCCGCATGAGTAGCCAGAAAGCCCAGCCAACGCAACTCTACGGAACAAATTCCTCACGGGAACACCTGCGCGATTCGTTCACCAGCGGGCAGGTCCCGGTCGCAGTCTACGGACTCGGGAAGATGGGGTTACCACTGGCCGCAGCCGTCGCCGAGACGACTGGAAACGTCACCGGCGTCGACATCGACGAGTCTGTCGTCGACCGGATTTCTGCTGGAAGGTGTCCGGTCGACCACGAGCCAGGACTGGACGCCCTTACAGAGCGTCTCGTCGAGGATGATGCACTGGCCGCGACCACAGATGGAGTGGGAGCTGCGTCTGGAGCGAGCGTCCACATCCTCATCGTCCCGACCGAAGTTCGAGAGGACGGCACTGTCGACCTGAGCACACTGGAAGGCGCTGTCGAGACAGTGGCCGCGGGGCTCGAACCCGGCGACCTGGTACTCGTCGAGTCGACAGTGCCACCGCGGACGACCGCCGAAGTAATCGAGCCGACGCTCGCAACCAAGAGCGGACTCGACCCTGATGAGTTCGGACTGGCGTTCTGTCCGGAGCGAACCTCGAGCGGCCGTGCACTCCGGGATATCCGTGGCGCGTATCCCAAGGTCGTCGGCGGCCGCGACGAGGAGAGTCGGGCGGCCGCGACGCTCGTCTACGAGACGCTGACGAGCAACGACGTGGTGCCGGTGAGCGACGCCACCACTGCCGAGTGCGTCAAGGTCTTCGAAGGGGTGTACCGCGACGTCAACATCGCGCTGGCGAACGAACTTGCGACGCTCACCGACGAACTCTCGGTCGACGTTCGGGAAGCCATCGACGTGGCCAACGGCCAGCCATACTGTGACATCCACACGCCGGGACCCGGCGTGGGCGGTCACTGCATCCCGTACTACCCGTACTTTCTCATCACCGAGTGTTCGACCACGACACCCATGTTGCAGACCGCCCGCACGGTCAACGACGAGATGGCCGCCTACACTGTCGAAAAGCTCGAAGCGGAACTCGACGCGCTCGGTATCGATCTCGACAACGCGCGCGTCGCACTGCTCGGTGTGACCTACCGGCCCGGCATCGACGAAACGCGCGCGTCACCAGCCCGTCGCATCGACAGCGCACTCGCCGAGCGTGGGACGACAACGTTCGCCGTCGACCCCGTCTGTTCAGACATGTCGCCGTTTGCCGCCATAACCGTAAACCTGGAAGAACTTCCGGAGCGGGATATCGATGCAGTTGTGCTCGTTACCGCACACGACGAATTCGCCGCATTCGACTGGCGGACCGTACCGGAACTCCTGGTCGTCGACACGCAGAACGCACTGGACCTGGAAGATACGGACCACCACGTGTACACACTCGGTCGCGGGCGCAAGTAGGCACGAGAACAGGCAGCCAGCAGCGCAGGCGTCAGTCGAGCGCGCGGACGAACACGTCGCCCGTATTCCGAATCACGACAGCGTTGTCGTCGATGACAAACCGGACTTCTGCCTCGTAGGTCGTCGGGTCTGTCGGTCCGAATAGTTGGTCGAGCGCATCCGGGTCGACCACATCGAACAACTGCTGTTCAAGGTTCTCGGTATCGGTGTCCTGTGCACACGCTACGGCCTCTATAATCGTAACCGAGAGCGATTCTACACCGGCAAAGTCGTGACTCGCCTTGACCAGTCCGCCGGCGTCCGACTCGGGCTCTGTATCATCAAACATTTTCTAAATAATACTCTATATGTCGTACTTCTCAGTAGGTTCTATGCAAGGCTTTCGTGAGCATGAATATAATCCTTGTCTCCCGCAGAACGACACCCGCTCTCGACTGGAATGTTGATTCGATGTATTATAGCATTTATGATATTTCTATAATTCTCCGGCAAAGTTGTAGACATCACAGTGAAAACCGCCAGACACGAAACCCGCAGAGAAATGAAGTAAGAGCTTCCTACTGATTTAGAGGGTTCCTACCAATTGCAGTTCGATCAGTATCACTAGTTTAGACAGCCTACTGGATTGTTCGGTTCGAAATAATTAAGTGTTTTACCAATGCACATAGTTACGCTGCAATTGAGAAGTATCCGCAGTCCAAGGGGTCCAGGGTCGACAACGGTGGCGAAATATGCCACTTCGCAATCACAGTGGAGGCATACTGCTCCGCTGTGACACGCAGACACCACAAACATGAGTGCCACACCACAACCACAGCAGATGAACGACTCAGCCTCTCCGGGGGGAGAGACGATGTCCACGAAAGAGTCGTTGCCGCTGGATCAGGTCTTCGAAATCCTGAAAAATAGGCGGCGCCGAGAAGTACTGAAGTACCTGAACGAGCGGGACGAAAGCGTCTCGCTCAGTGATTTAGCTGAACACGTTGCGGCTATCGAAAACGAGACGACAGTCAAAGCACTGTCGTCGAGTCAGCGCAAGCGCGTGTACGTCGGTCTCTATCAGTGCCATCTCCCGAAGATGGACGATATGGACATCGTAGATTTCGACCAGAATCGCGGCCGAATCGAACTGGCAGAGAACGCCGACCAGCTCGACGCGTACATCGAGCCCGACACCGACAACGCGTACTGGCACTACTACTACGCGAGCACGTCACTGTTCGGAGCCGGGCTCTTCGTCCTGAGCCAGGTCGGCGCGGCGAGTGTCGGTCTCACACCGACAGTAATTCTCGTCGCGCTCATCGTCGCTGTTCTCTCCATCGCGACGTTACAGTACTGTGATAGTAACGGCTATCTGAAACAGGTGCGGTCGAAGCTCCCGTATCTGCCACAGTCACCGGTTGGACAACAATCGTAGTCCCCGGTGAAATCAGGAACCGTTTTTCGAGGGACTGACTCGAAACGTACCTCACGGTCAGTCGAATCTATCGCCGACAGGCGACCGCTGGATCAGTTCGCTACCGCATCGTCTGCACGTCGACGAACGACCCTTCTCTCGCGGTCACCCACGTCGACATCCGTTCGATACCATCGCTTGCTGAAGGGAAAATCGTACACTGGTCAGGTCTGTCCTCGTACTTCTCCACGATGGCCTGCAGTTGCTGTGCGGACACCTCTTTCCCATTCCCGTATCGGCTCATGCTCGTCACCCCCCACGTAGAACACCCACTTTTCTATACACTCTCTACCAGCGGCGAATACTCAATTACATCGTTGATACTCCCACTCTCGGCGAACAGATTCCTGTTCTTCGAAGCCCAAAACAGGAAGTAAGCATCTCTTACCGACGGATTGTCTCGTGACACCGCGATGGTCCGCCGCGCCCGCGTGATAACAGGGTATCGAGCGGCTACCAGCCGCTCGTTTCGCAGTCACTCTGTAGCTATCCCGCAATAAACCTTGGTGCAATAGTACCCACCCCTCACGCAATGTGACAGAACGCTTATCCGCCTAATTGCACCCTACCACGATATGCAGAGTGACGAGGGCGACAGTAAGCAACGCTTGCTCGATAGACGAACGTATCTGAAGGCGACCGGCCTCACTGCACTGGCTGGAATCACAGCCGAAACCGGAGGTGCAACCGGTGGCACGGAGAGTTTGCTCGTCGATGCGGATGGGACCGTTGCGTACAGTTTCGACGTGAACGGCACGGTCGACCCGGTTGCGACGGATGCAGACGTGGACGATTCTGTCGACAGGGGGTCAGTGACTGGCGAGGTAACGGACGGACTCGCCGCGTACCGTCTCACTGGGACCCTCGATACGGTCGCCGTCGATGGTCGCGCACGTCTCGCGTACGGTCCGGCAGCCGGCGACGACCTGCCGGATTCGCCGACCGAACTGCTCGTTACCTCCCCGTCGAAAGTCAACTACGAATTTACTGCGACTGGCCGCGTCGAACCGCAGCAAGTCGATAGCAACGAGGATAGTCGCCGAGTCACGTCAAACGACGACGGCACCTGGACTGCTGCTGGCACCACCGGCGATGGACTCGTCGACAGCTACGAAGTTCACGGTGGAATTACCTCGTTCAGCCCCAGTACCGGTGACTTCTCGGTTCTGGTCGACGGAACACCGGTCAGCACGTACGAACTCACTGAGACCGAGCCGCCAGGGCACTCCCAGGCACAGGTCGGTGGCGATGGCTACGACGACACGGTCGATCCGTCGGCGGCAACTGTCACAGCGACGACAGTTGAGAAACTCACGTCGGCACTGAACGCGGCCAGTCGGGGCGACATCGTCTACGTGCCTGGCAACGCAGAACTCGACCTCGGGACGACGACGCTCTGGATTCCAGCGGGAGTGACACTGGCCTCAGACCGCGGCATCGACGGCGCTCCGGGTGGCTTGCTCCAGACCAGCGAGGCAACCTGGCCGATGGCTGTCGTCGAAGCCGACGCCCGCGTCACTGGTCTCCGGTTCGGTGGCTCTCAGACGACGTTCGTCCAGCACGACACTGACACGCTCAGTGTGGGGCTGGACGTGGTCGGAAGCGGCGTCGAAATCGACAACTGCGACATCTTCGGATTTACTTACGCGGCCGTTCACTGTGGCGCAGACACCCACGTCCATCACTCACGGATTCACCACAACCCGATGAGCGGGCTGGGGTACGCCGTCTGCTGCCGGGACGGTCACCCTCGCATCGAGTACAACTACCTGAACTACAACGGCCACGGCGTGACGGCCACCGGGACCGGCGGCTACACGGCGGCTCACAACCACTTCGGACCCGATACGCTCGGGCACGTCATCGACGCACAGCGGCCAGGAGAGACGGGTGTCGAGATTCATCACAACACCGTCGAAGCGACCACTCGGGTGCAGGACACCACTACTCCCGAGAGCGTCGTCGTCCGTGGCGCTCCCGAGGACACCGTCACGCTCCGAGACAACTGGTTCTACAATGACAACGCGCCGAAGGCCACGCCGGACGGGCGGGACGGGTCAGCAATTACCCAACTCCACACCGAATCGTGGGACAACGTCGAGTTCTCGAATAACCACTACGGGACCGACGAGCCGAGAGCAACTGTTGGCCACCCACGCTGAACGGATAGCTCCTGACGACGGGGACTCTGTGCAGAGAGCCGACGAACGACCGAGGCAATTCTCCGGTGCCGTTTCGCTGTTGCTTCCCGGAGCGGTAGCGAAGGAGAACGAGTGAGCGTGTGTCCGGAGTTATCCGAACATCTTGCGCATCCTTCGTGAAATGGGGGTATATTGTGTACCCAAATGGCAAAACTACGCTGATGAATGCCTGTATCCGATAACTGCTAGTAGACGAGGGAGTAGATCAGAGATCGCAGCTGAAGAATCTATGTGATATGAACCATAGCCTTAAACCTATGGAGGCAATACCATAGGGTAACGGATGGCGTCCTATACGACGATCGCAGACTGGCAGGACGTCGAAGCCGGCTACGTCGTTGACATCACCATCCGCCAGACAGAAGCCGAACAGTACCCGAGCGGATGGGACTACAGTCTCCACATTGGGGAAGTCGGAGGTGACACACTCCTCCGATACGACAACGCCCACGAACAGACGAAAGGGCACGAGCGCCACACCGGGAACGATGTCGAACGTATCGAGTTCCCCGGGATGCTCGCGCTTTACGACCGGTTCAAGCAGGAGGTCGAAGAGATGTCGCCCGTCCCGTGGGACTGGCCGGAGTAGGACGCCATCGGGAGGTACCCACTATGCGCACGCTCAAAATCACCGTCGGCGAACGCGACCGCCTCGACCAGCGCACGCGACGCCGCATAGAGGCCGCTCAGGAGGGCGAAGACCTCGACGACAGCCAACCAGTCCTGAATTTCGGCTCGTACGCTGAACTCAGTCGCCTTCTCAGTCAGAAGAACCTGGAACTCCTGGAGGCGGTCTTCGAGCACGAACCGGAGAGTATCCGCGAAGCGGCCGACCTGGTGGACCGGGACTACAAGCAGGTACACCGGAATCTTTCGGAGCTCAACGACATTGGCGTCATCGAGTTCGAAGGTGGCGGTTCCGGTCGAGCCAAGAAACCAGTGCTGTCCTACGACGGCCTCGAAATCGACATCCCCTTCGCTAGACCAGAAGATAGTCTCGGTACAGCGGCACCGTGAAAAATCGGAAAGTAGGAGTTGCTGGTCTTTGACAGCGTAGCTGTTTGGCTTCTCAGCCAAACATTTGACGCATCATGGGATGCATCTCCATGAGTTGCTCTTCTGCAATCTCCTCGTAGAGCTTGTAGGTAATCGAGACTGTCAGCAGTAGTCCAGTCCCCGAGACACCACCGATGGTGCCAAGCATGTTCGCCATGACGGCAAGCAACCCGACGAGGGCGCCACCGATGACGGTCACCTGGGGGATGTACTGCTCCAGGACGCGCTCGATAGACCGGACGTTCTGGCGGAAGCCGGGAATCTGCATCCCGGAGTTGTGAATCTGCTGGGCCGTTGCGTCCGGACCCATGTCGGTGGTCTCCACCCAGAAGATGGCGAAGATGGCACCGCCGACGACCATAAAGGTCAGGTCGACGCCGATTCGGAGCATAATCTCCCACGGGGCGTTCCCACCGCCGCCACCTGCGAACCACATCCAGTCGGATGGGTCACGGATGGGTGCCAGATAGTAGAACAACCCGCCGGTCGGGCTGCCCTGCGAGTAGCTGCCGAGCCACGCTGGCATGTTCGCAAGCTGCGCATCGAGGATACGTCCGAGGAACTGGATGTTCGCCTGCAGCGCGCGGACGAGGATCATCGGCAGGACGCTCGCGTAGATGAGCTTCACCGGGAAGCGACCGCGGGCGCCTTTCACCCGAGCGTTCGAGAGCGGAATCTCGACACGGACGGACTCGGCGTAGACGACCACGACGAAGATGCCGATAGTCGTCAGAATCGGGATGACTTGCCCGACACCGAGCAACAGCGCCTGGATGCCGTCCGGCGTGAGCAACGGTGGAACCGACTCGCTGCCCAACAGTATCCCAATCCACGTCGGGATGATACCGCCAGACGAGCCTGCCGGTGCGTTGAAGCCGGGGATCTGGATGAGCCCACCGACGAGTCGCTGGGAGACACCGGCGATGATGAACAGCCCGATACCGCTCCCGACGCCCCACTTGCTGATGACCTCGTCCATGTAGAGGATGAGGATTCCCCCAGCGAATATCTGGGCGAACAGCAGGAAGCGGACGCCGGTCAGTCCGATATCGAGCGAGCTTGCGAGGGCCTGACTCGGTGGCAGGAAGTCCCCAGCAAACACCATCGGCAGCCCCGTCAGGACACACATCACGACGACGAGGAACTTCTGCAGTCCCTGGTAGAGGACCTGGTCCCGCGGGTTGTTCTGCGTGTCGAGTCCGAGCAAGTCGGCACCGCCGAGTAGCTGGAGGACAATGCTCGCCGTGACGATTGGCCCAATGCCGAGTTGCAGCACTGTCCCCTGTCCGCCAGCGATAATCGACCGGAAGCGGCCGAAGACGTCTCCTCCACCGGTACCGAGGCCGAAGAGGAAGACGTTAGTCAGGAAAAAATACAGCACCAGAATACCGACCGTCCAGCCCAGTTTCCGCTTGAAGGGTACGTGTCCCTGTGGGCGGCGGACGGAGGGCATTCGGGTGAGTACCGGTTCGGCGGTGTCCTTCCAGCTCATGTTAGTCCTCGTCTGTCTCGTCTGCTGTATCCTCTTCGGCTTCTGCTTCCTCAGCGCGCTCGGAGAGTTGTGCGGAGCCGCCTGACTCGTCGAGCAGTTCGCGTGCACTCGCGGAGAAGGCGTCGGCGGTCACGTCCAGAGCGTTTCGGACCTGACCGGTGCCGAGCACCTTCACCGCGTCGGCGTCGTAACCGTCTTCTGCCACATCTCGTGCGTCAACCGCGTAGCCGTCGTCGGTCTCCTCTGCAACGCCGTCTGCGGCGAGCAGTGCGGCGTCCTCATCGAGTTTCTGCACGTCGACGGTGAGGACGTCGTCTTTGACCTTGTCTGGCCGGGAGAAGCCGTGCTTGCCGAGCGGTTCGTAGTTGTGGAACTCGTGCTTGTCGCGGCCGGCCGCACCGCGGCCACCGCGGTGACCTGCACCGCGTCGGTTCTTGTGCGTGCCGCCACCGTGCGTGCGCGACCCACGCTGTCGTTTCTTTTTGTTGCTCATTATCGCATCGCCTCCAGAAGGTTGTCGATAGCGTCGGGGTCGTGTTTGCCGAGCTGACCGCCCTCCTTGGTCGGGTGCTTGATGCCGTCGTGCCCGCCGCGTGGCGGGTGCAGACGGAGCGTCGGCGAGAGACCCTCGTCTTGCAGTCGTGTCTCCTCGTCAACCAGCGCTTCGGCCAGCGCTGCGATGTCGTCGTAGTCCGTGTTCTCGGCGACCCACTCGTCGGTGATGTCGCCGTCGCCCTCGGCGGGCTCGGCACGGGTTTCGAGCAGGAGTTCGACCGTCTCCACGCTCGGTTCACCGTGTGCGACGTAGTCGTTGACCTTCGACACCATGCCAGAGTAGGCGTCCGTCTCGGGGACGAACGTGGCGTGGTTGACGCGGTGGATGTTGAGCATGGCGAGCGTGTCCTGAATGTCGCCGTTCATGTTGACGTTCCCGCGAATCTGGACGAGTGCTCGCATTACTCAATCACCTCGCGCTTCTCGAAGGTGCGCTGGGGAACGCGTGCCTCGGCCGTGTTCTGCAAGGCGTTGAACGTCGCCTTGGCGAAGTTGACCGTGGTCCGGGTGTTCCCCGACGAGCGCGTCCAGATGTCCTCGATACCGGCGAGTTCGAGCACCTTGCGGACGGTCTCCCCGCCTGCAAGACCCAGCCCGCGCGGTGCGGGCTGGAGTTCGACCTCGACACTCCCGGCCTTGCCTGTGGTGCGCAGCGCGACCGTGTGGGGACGGCCACAGCCACACTCCCAGGACCCACAGCCACGGGAGACGTCGATGAGGTTTAGCTTGCCAATCTCGATTGCTTTCTGGATTGCACCACCGACCTGGTCGTCACGCCCCTCGGCGTAGCCGACGAGGCCGTCGCGGTTACCCACGACGACGACACAGCGGAACTTCACCCGCCGTCCAGAGTCGGTCATTCGCTGGACCATGTTGATGTCCAGCACTTCGTCCTCGAGTCCGGGGACGAGCTGGTCGACTATCTCGGGTTCCTTCAGCGGCAGCCCGGCGTTGAGCGCGTCTCGCATCGTCTCGATGTCGCCGTCTGCGACCTTCTTGCCGAGCCGCGTCTGTGGTTCCCATCCGTTGTCAGCACTCATAGTTCGATGTCACCCATTAGTGTCTCCCGCGTCTCGTCGAAGTGCGCGGGCAACTCTGTGGCGTCGAAATCGCCGCTGTAGCCGCCATCGCCCTGCTCGGCGTACTCGGCGATGTGCTCGCCGCGGGTCCGCTCCCAGTCGGCCAGCACGTCGTCGTTGTGCGGGATTTCGAGCCCGGCGTCGATTGCGCCTTCCTGTACTGCAAAGACCTTGCTCCCCGGCGTCGGAGAGTTCAGTCCGATGTCGAGCACCGCTTCTTCGATGCCGGCCTCGATGGCCCGCAGTCCCGCGAGCAGTCCGGTGAGGTACGCGGCGGGCATGTTGCCCGTCGGTGCCTCCCAGCCGTACTCGGCGAGGTCGTTCGATTCGGCGGCGGCGACCGTCTGGTCGCCGGTGGGGCCAGTCGTCACCAGCTGCGCCCTGACTTGCTTGTTGCTCTTTCGAGCGACGAGCCGTGGCTTGCCGGATTTCAACAGGCGCAACCGCTGATGGTAATCTGTACGGGCCTCGCGGCGACGCCGCATCGGCACCGTGTATCGTGGTCCTGTCGCCATTATGTGTCACCGTAGTTGTTGTCGTCGATGAACCGATCCAGATCCGCGACAGAGTCGAACTCCCCGCCGCCTGCTTTGTTGTACAGGTCACGGTACTCCGACGGTTCGAGGTCGTCCCCGTCGCGGAGTTCACGCAGGTGTTCGCGCTGTGCGCGGATTCTCGATTGCCAGTTCTCCTTGTCGCCCTGGCGGGCACCGGCCTTCCCCTTCCGGGAGCCGGCTCCTTTCTGGTGCCCGTAGGAGCGTTTCTGCTGTCGTTCGCGAGCGCGGCCGCGGGAGTTGCCCTGTGGCTCCTCGGCGCGGACGACGCCCTCGTCGACCAGTTCGCGGATGTCTTCGCGGGTAATCGCTTCCGCGATGTCGTCCTGTCGTTCGGGGTCGAACCAGAGTTTGTTCTTCCCGACGTCGAGGACGTCCGCAGCCAGTCGCTTCTGTGCACTCAGGTCAGTCATTCACTTCGACCTCCTCGTAGGTGGGGTTGAGGACGCGAATCTCGCGGTCCTCTGCTTCTTCCTCGATGCGTTCGCGTTTGCGACCACCGACTTTCGAGGCGATCCGCACTGCTTCGGTGTCGCCGTCGACGCCCTCTAAGTCGTCGACGTTGTGGACGTGAACCTCTTCGAATCCGGACGGGTGCAGGCCACGGACCGCCGTCGGGGTACGGAAGCCCGCTTCGACGGTGTCGCCCTTGCCCTTGTGTCCGCGGCGCTGCTTCGAGAGCTGGCCGCGTGGGCGTCGCCACGATTTGCCGACGCGCTTTTTCTTGTGGTGGTCCTGTCGGTTGAACTGCGGTTTCCCCTCGCGTTTGCGCTGGGTGAGCAGGCGCTTTGCCTCGTCGTCGAGGTCCGGCGTCTTCTCGACCAGTCCGCGGGGCTGCAGTTCCGTCTGGACTTCCCCTTCTTCGACCTCAGGGGCCTCTTCTTCGACGTCGGCTTCGACCTCTTCGCTAACTTCGAGGTCGCCAACGTCGGCTTTGATACGGGCTGCGAGTGCCATCCCGACACCGTCGACGTCCGCCAGGTCGTCCTGGCTTGCGACGCGGATGTCGTCGACTGTCTCGTAGCCAGCGTCTGCCAGCGCGTCGGCCTTCGAATCACCAACGCCACTGATGTCGGTCAGCTCCGCAATTTCTTCGTCGGATTCTGCGTCAGCTTCGACATCTTCTTCGGTCGACTCCGTGGCTTCCTCCTCACTGAAGGCTTCCTCTTCGTCGACGTCCTGTTCGTCGTCTTCGAATGCAACTTCTTCGTCGTCGTTGTCTGCCATCAGGCGTCACCTCGGCTTGGTTTCTGTGTGATGTAGACGCCGTCCTGGAAGACGCGAACGTCCTTGTCCGTGACGCGCGTCAACTGCTCGATGTCGGCAGCCGTCTGGCCGACGTCTTCGACGTTCGGTCCACGCAGCGTCACGTTCTCGTCGCTCACTTCGACCTCTGTCTCACCGCGAATCTCGGTCCGTCGGGGGGCCTTCTCACCGAGGAAGTTCTCGATGACGACCTCGTCACCTTCCACTGCGACCTGCATCGGGAAGTGAGAGTAGAAGACTTCCATCTCGTACTCCCAGCCCTCGGTCACGCCGTGGAACATGTTTCGGACGTGGCTCTCGAAGGTGCCAAGCGTCGAGTTCGTCTTGGCATCTTCGGCGTCGCTCGTGATGACGACCTCGCCATCCTCGACTGTAACCGAGATATCCGGGTACCAGAGGCGGCGCGTGACGCTGCCGTTCGGTCCCTCTACTGTGAGGTCGAGGTGGTCTACCTCGGCACTCACGTCGTCGGGTATCTCAAGTGCTGTTCGTGTCATTGTTAGTAGACGTATGCGATGACCTGGCCACCGACGCCCTCTTCGCGGGCCTCGTAGTGGCTCATAACGCCACGCGAGGTGGTGACGACGAGCGTCCCGTAGTCACGGGCGGGGAGGAATCGCTTCTCCCACTTTTCGAACTCGTCTGCCGTCGCGGAGTAGCGCGGTTTGACCGGGCCACATTCGTTGATTGCTCCTTTCAGATCGACCTCGAACTGGCCGGCTTTGCCGTCGTCGACGAACTGGAAGCCGTCGATGTACCCGCGGTCGTAAAAGACCTCGAGGACACTGCCGATTTCGTTCG
>JAZKTK010000150.1:0-5190 GCA_036625595.1 Haloarculaceae archaeon
GGCTGTTCCCTGATTCAAATCTGACAATGTCTCTCAGACTTCCTTTTGCTCGGTCAAAAGAGTAACGACCGGATTTGAACCGCGAGGACTTCGCTCGTCCTCTGGGAACATATCCGCCCGATCGCGTTCTCTCCTCATATTCGTTCGTCGAAGAAAGCCAAGGGCCGGCTAACAGGTGGGTTTTTATATAATATAAACAGTAACCTAATGTTAATAATGTATATTTCTACGCTTTCAGACCCTGAATCGTCATATCTTTCCTACATTCTCCGACCTACCCCTGCATCTCTGTTCCCGTGCTAAAGCTGGTGAGGTCGTCGATACGCTCTTCGAGGGCTTCGATTTCCTCTCGTAGTTCGTCCGACTCTGCATCGTCGCTATCTGCCAATCGGTCTTTTAGCCCCTGTAGACGCGACTCTTTGACCGCTTCATCGACTTCGGCCTTCCGAACGTATTCGCTTTCGGAGACCTCGTAGACATCCGACTCCGCTAACTCCGTTACGTCCAGTGCTTCTGCCACTTTACTCGAATCAACACTCATGACGCGTTCACGCGCGATCCCAGCGTCTTCAAGCGTATCCAGCACGTCTGCCTCGTCTCTGAGTGAGCGATTTCGGCGTGACGTTCGCTGGACCGAACCGTACTGGCCGTGGACAGGCTGGTCGTGATGGAGACGGTCAAGTAGCACGTCGGCGACATCCTGCCGAAACTCGTTTGCGTTCCGTTGAACATCCGAACAGAGCGTGTAGATGTTCACCAAGGCGTCCGTCTCAAGTTTACTGAGGTCTGTCACGTCGTGGCGCTCCAGTGCATCGATGAGAAGCAAGGCATCGGAGTAGACAGCCAGTCCGTCGGGTTCGATACGAGCATCCGCATCAGGAGCTGTATCATTGTCGACAAGTTGTGTGTCTGTCGGGTCCTCCGTTTCGACGATGACCCCTCGATCGCCGTCGATTTCGAAGCGTGGGTGCAGGCTCAGGACTGCTGGATACGGGTCGGCGTCGGGTGGTAGCCGGTCGAGCTCGAATTCGCCATTCGAATCCTGAATCCGCCGGTAGAGCGTTTCGAATTGCTCACGCTGGAGTGGGTGGCGCTCACCGGACTCGTCGAACGTAATGACGACACGATGCTCCTGCACATCAGTAATGCGAAATCGACCCTCAGAGAGCGGGGTAATGAGCTCAGCTCCCTCGGAGAGATCATCGAGTTCGTCGAGTAGCGTGTGCCAACTGACGCTGAATGGCATGTCGAATGGTACTACGGCTTCGGGTAAAATGTTCAGGACACGAGTCTATATCCCTATATGCGATTGCGCGTGTAGTAGGTGGTAGTGGACGAGTTCGTCGACTGGGTTCGGCATCGGGACTACTACCACAACCAGATACAGTTCCAGCGGTCGATACCTGCCCGCCGCCCCGAGACACGGCCATGTGAAATGAACCGCGAGGTTACCGAACGGCTCGCTAACCGGGGCATCGACGAACTCTACGCACACCAAGCCAAGGCAATCGGCGCCAGTCGGCGCGGCCAGAACGTCGTATTGGCGACGCCGACAGCGAGCGGCAAGAGTCTCACATACACGATTCCAGCCATAGAGCGCGCACGTGACTACGACGGACGCACGCTGTATATTGGCCCACAGGTCGCCCTGATCAACGACCAGGAAGCGACACTCTCGGCGTTTGCCGAACCGTTCGACGACGTGTCGGTGACACAGTATACGGGCGCACTCTCCGGAGCAGAGCGCCAGGAGGCCCGCGAGGAGAAGCCGTCAATCGTCTTGACGACGCCCGATATGCTCCACTGTGGCCTGCTCAGCCACGCTAGCGATATCTGGCGCACGTTCTTCGAATCACTCGACCTCGTGGTCGTCGACGAGGTCCACGAGTATCGCGGGGTGTTTGGTAGTCACGTCGGACTCGTGCTGCGACGACTCACGCGTCTCTGTGAGCGATTCGGTGCTGCCCCCCAGTTCGTGTGTTGTTCCGCGACGATCGGTAATCCCCGCGAGCACGCGGCGACGATTACCGGCCAACCCACAGAGTCGTTTGCCCTCGTCGACGAGGATACCAGCGAAACCGGCCCTACACACTGGCTGTTCTGGCAACCGCCGAAATACGACGAGGGCGACGCACCCGCCGGGGCAGGCCAACGTCGCTCCCATCACGGGGAAACCATGCGACTGTTTGTCGACCTCATTCAACGCGGCTACCAGACAGTAGCGTTTACACGCGCCAGACAGACGGCAGAACGCTACGCCACCATCAGTAGCGATACACTCACAGAACGCGGGAAACCCGACATCGCTGAGAGTGTCACTGCCTATCATGCAGGGCTCCGCGATGACCGCCGAGCGAGAATCGAGGCGGCGCTACACACTGACGAATGTGCCGGCGTCTGGAGTACCAGTGCGCTCGAACTCGGCGTCGATATCGGGAGTCTCGACGCCGTATTGCTGGACGGCTACCCGGGGACGCAAATGTCGACGTTCCAACGAGCCGGCCGCGCCGGGCGTGGGACGGACCCGAGTCTCGTCGCACTCGTCGCCAGCGAAGACCAACTCGACCAGTACGTCATCAATCACCCGAGAGAACTGTTCGAGGGCACGCCGGAACGGGCCGTTGCCGATCCGTCCAACCCACATCTCCTCCGAGTGCACGCCCACGCTGCGGCCATCGAACACCCGCTTCGAACCACAGACGAGCAGTATTTCGGTTCGACATTTCCCGACACCGTCAGCACGCTCACAGACGAGGGAGCGCTGTCCCGGCAACAGACAGCCGATGGACTCGAATGGCGACGGACGGCCAGTGGTCGAACAGTAAATCCCTACGAGCGCGGGCTCCGAACCATCACCGACCGCACTGTCGTCCTCCGAGTCCGGGGCGGGCAGTCGGACGAACTCGGGGAATTACCCCTCGATGCTGCGCTTCGGGATGTCCACCCGGGCGCAGTCTACCATCATCAGGGCCAGAGCTACGAGGTCCAGTCGCTCGACCTGGACAGCGACGTGGCGTGGCTGGTCCCGACCGAAAGTGATCAGCAAACCCGCGTCCAGTTCGAGGAGTCGATGACAATCGAAGAAGATCTCACAACGAAACCACTAGCGACCCGCGAGGATGTAACAGTCCACTTTGCGGACGTGACTCGCCGGAAACAGGTCACCGGTTTCCAGCGACGAGACCACCGAACGGGCGAGGTTCTACATGAGGAATCACTCGACCTCCCCGAGACGACACTCTCGACACGAGCGCTGTATCTGACGCTTCCACCCGGACTCGAAGGTCTCATGCAGACGATGTCCGGGTCGTTCGACGGCGGACTCCACGCCGTCCAGCATGCCCTCGTTGCGACGTTCCCGCTGGTTATCCTCTGTGACCGGCGTGATGTCGGCAGCGTCTCGACGACCGACAATCCACAGACGGAGACGAGTGCACTGTTCATCTACGATGGGTACCAGGGTGGCGTCGGACTGGCCCGAAACGGATACGACCACATCGAGGAACTCCTCCAGCATACATGGGGGTTGCTCGCCGACTGTGGCTGTTCGGACGGCTGTCCGGCCTGTATCCAGTCACCGCACTGTGGGCGAGCGAACGAACCGCTTGAGAAACGCCTCGCGGTGACGCTCACGATGGCGCTGGCCGACCCGAACCGGCAGGGTGAGACTATCGAACCGAAATCAGATTAGACTCGGCCGCGAACGACGAGATATGAACGTCGACGAGGACACTATCCGGGCTCGGAGTACGGACGCCGTGTTCGGCCGTGGAGAAAAGTACCGGAAGGAAGGGCGCATTCAGCAACTTGACCGGTTCGACGAGCTTGTAACGGCAGCTGTCAGCGGGTCGAAGCTGTACGACATAACGATCGAGTTTGGTGGGCGCAGTCTCGATACGAAGTGCACCTGTCCGTACGATGGGAGCGGCGACTGCAAACACGTTGTCGCCGTGTTGCTGGAGATTGCTTCCGGCGCGCCACAGGACGAGAGCGAGCGTGTCGAGGGGGTCCTCGAGGATGTGTCAGCCGACGACCTGCGTGGGTTCGTTCGTGACGCACTCGCCGACTATCCGGAGTTACGCGAGCGGTTTCTCGCAAAGTTCGGCGACGACCACAGATCCGTTGAGGAGTACCGTGAGGAAATCGCCCAACTATTCGAACAGCACGCCGACCCAGGGGTGTACGACGCGATCGACTTCTCCCGATTTTTCGAGATTGCCGAGCAGTACCGTGACCGAGACCGGTATCTGGCCGCCGCGACCGTCTATCGGGCGGTGTTCGAAGAAGTCGACGAGAAGTACAAATGGGTTGACGGAGCATACGATCACTACGCGAAAACTATCCAGAGAGCCATCGACGGCTACGCCGACTGCATCCTTGCGACCGACCCAACTCCGGAGGAGTTCGACACGTACGCTGGGGTGCTGGAAGCACGGACGACAACGGATCTAGCACTCAACAGCGAACAGTTCTGGCGCGCACTCGACGAGCTTGAAGAGCGATACGAACAGTGATACCCGACGTATGAACGAGAGGGAGTTTGAAAACGGAACGGTGAGAAACCACAATTATGCCCCACACATGTGATGACTGCGGTGAAGAGTTCGAAACGCTGACGCGTTTACGCGTACACGACTGTCCGGACGAAGAGGAATCAACCGCCGACGAAGACATGTTTGCGGAGCGGAAAAAAGAACGGAAAAAACAGGAGCGCGAGACCGAGCGGAGAGTGAAACGAGCCGCCAGCGAGGACCTGACAGACGCGATCGAACAAGCACGGCAGGGCGACGAAATGGCCGTCTACCAGACACTCGCGCAATACGAGCGTCAGCTCTCTGATGAGTGGGCACAGGAAGATGGGGGAGACTACTGGGGTTTCCATCGCGTCTTCTTCGGGCCGGCAGCCGATGGTCTCGAAACGGTCGTTCAGCGGGAGGGATGGCCGTTCCTCCTCGATATCCTTGACGCGTACTGGCCCGAAGCCACGTACGACTTCGACACCTATCCCGAACACGAGGCGTTCGACAACGCGCAGCGAAGTGAGTTCGAGGAGTACCCACACGTCAGCCACGTGCTTGTCACAGTGACTGGCAAGCAGATGGTTCGGACGCGCCGTGCCGACGGCGTCGCGGCACTCCCGGTCGAGGCACTCGACTATCTGATGCTGTTCCATCGCCACCCCGGGGACAC
>JAZKTK010000032.1:0-26055 GCA_036625595.1 Haloarculaceae archaeon
AGATTCTGCTCACTTCCGGCCAACAGGTTGGCCGTCGTTCGCAAACACCAACAGCGTTTGCTCACTCCCGGCCGTGTTTCGTGACACACTTCGAGAGCCCGATGAGTTCGACCGGCTCGGAGTTGTCCGGCGAGTAGACCACCATCTGCCCTTTCTCCATGTAGGGTACCTTCGACTCCAGGTTGGTCGGGATGTTCACCGCCGAGATAGCATCCTCGTCACCGAGATTCAACACGACGGTGGTGTTAATCTGCTTGAACACGGGGTCGGCGATGTCCTGTGGGTCCTGTGTGATGAGAAAGAGTCCGAGGCGCTCTTTTCGACCCTGCTTTGCGGCGTCGGTGAACTTCCCGATGACCTTCCGGGCCTGCACGCTGTCGGCGTCGGTCAGGAAGTTGTGGGCCTCGTCCATCCCCAGCACGACCGGCGTCTCCTTGATGCGCGAGAATTGTGGGTCGTTCGAGAGCTTCTCGTCGACCAGGAGCGACGAGAGCGCTAACACAACCGTCTCGGTGGCGCGGGTGTCGTTGATGTGGTATGTCGGGACGACCGTCAGCCCGCCCGGCCGGACGAACTCGTGGATGCGCTCGGTAATCGGTTTGGCGTCCTGGTCGAAGATGGCACCGAAGCCGCGCGCACGTCGGCGCACGGCGTCGAATGTCGCTTCGTGGACTCGTCCTGTCTCGTCGAGTTCCTCCTTGAGCGCTGGGTCGTCGAGGAACGACAGGAACTGCTGGTAGGTCCCATCGCGGCCGCGTTCCTTTTTGAAGCGTTTGAGGAGGACGTTGACGAGTGCGTTGTACTGGTTGTCGTTGAGGCCGCTGCCGGCGATGAGCCACGGGTTCGAGTGGACCAGCGAGAAGGGAATCGTGAACTCGACCTGCTCGGCGTCGTGGTGGCTGGCGGCGTACGTGGAGTCGCCGACTTTCGGGACGAACGCGACGGTGTCGTCGTGGCCGCCGTGGGCGACGCCTTCCCGGTCGAGTCGCCGGGCGAACGCCGAATCCAGGTCGGGGTTGTCGTCGTGCATCTGTGCGTACTCGTCCTGGGGGTCGAACTGGACGACGGCGGTCTGGACCTCGCGGTCTCCCCCCGTCTCGACGGGGTAGGTCCGCTCGTCGGACAGATACTGCCGAAGGACGTTCTTCGCGCCGTGGGTCTTCCCCGACCCCGTCCCACCGGCGACGAGCGTGTGCCGGAAGACCAGCGGGTCGCCGTCGGTGTAGTTGTCCGTGAGCCGGTAGTCGATAGTCGGCGGCTGTGCGGCGGTCTTGACCTTCTCGCCGCCGACGGCCAGATGGCCCAGAAAGACGCCGTCGCCGGGCATCTTTAGCCCCGTCTTGATGTCTTCCTTGTCGTCGGCCGTCGCCACGACCGTCTCCGGTTTCGGCACGCGGTCGGTCATCCGTCGTTTGAGGTCGCCGTCGTCAGTGTCTCGCGGCTCCGCCGCTCGACTTTCCGATTCTCCACGCGAATCGCGATACAGTACTGCAACGGGCTCCAGCGTCGCCATCAGTTTGAAATCCTGTTCGTCGATACCGGCAGAGCGCATCGCGCGACGGGCGTGAATTTCGGTCGCGTCGTCGGCACGATACTCCTGTGCGTACTCCAGCCCCGTAATCCGGCAAAAGAGCCGCTCTCCATCGGGGTAGGGAGCGAGCAGATAGGTCCCGATACGCACGTCCGAGCGATTGCCGACGGTGACGTACGCTCGCAGGCGTGTTTCCTCACTCTCCTCGTCGATACGGAGGCCATCTGATGCCGAGAGAACGCCGATTCCGTGGTCTTCGCCGGCTGGTTCGGCATCGAACGAGGCGAAGTCGTCGGTGTCGTCGGCGGGCGGGGTGGCGCGGCCGCTGGACGTACTGTCGGCCCCACTCGCAGTGTCACTGCTCGTGTCGCCGTCTCCAGTGTCGCCACCGTCGCCGTCGAAGTCGGTGAAATCCCCGAGGTCGGACATGAGCGGGACAACGACGGGGGGCCACTAACGCGTTTCCCCACCGGAGCGAAAGTGGTGTGTCGAGTGGTGACTCTCCGTCCCGGCGTGGCTTTTTGTCGACTCGCTGCGTACGTCAGCGCATGTTGCTCATTCGCGGGCAGGCTGGGGGGACCGCTCTGACCGGGACGCTCTACGAGCGCGACGACCATCCGCCGTCCTACCGGGGTGCGCCCGACGAATCTGCCCCGTTTACGTGGGTCTGTGACGGCTTCTACGAGGTCGAGAGCGGCGGCCAGGTCCAGCAGGTCGGGGACCGCGAACTCCGGATTGCCTTCGAAGAACCGCTCCCGAAGGGATTCGAGGACCGCGACCAGGCTATCGCGGCGGCAAAAGAGCACCTCCGAACGCAGTTTGCCCGTCTCGGCGTCGCCGAAACCGACGTCGACATCGAGATACTGGAAGCCGACGAAGCCGAGTGAGTACTATCGGTCGACCGACTCGTCGAGGTCGGTCCCACAGTCGGGACAGGTCCCATCGATGATTGTCACTTCCGCGTCGCAGTCGGGACAGTAGTTCCGATAGCAGGCTGGGTCGCCCATGGTTGAGGGGACGTGAGGGACTCCCAAGGGTGTTTGGTCCGTATCCGGTACCGGAACTAAGCCGCTGCCGTCCGTAGCAACCGTATGGACCACATCGAGTACGCGTACACGAGCGGGATGAGCGACGACGACGTCGAGAAACGACTGCGTGAGGCTCGGACGGGGGTCCTCTCGCTGTGCGACGGTGCCGACGCACGAGCGGTCCCGCTGGCACACTACTACGACGGAGAGAACCTCTACTTCCGACTCGGAAAGACCGAAGACAGCGAAAAGTGGGACGCAATCGAGCGGACGGAAACTGTTACCTACGTCGTCTACGACGCCGAACCGACCGATGGACCGGACGAACTCGATTCGTGGAGTATCCACGTCACCGGCAATCTCCAGGAACTGCCAGACGCGGACCACGGCCGGTTCGATACCGCCGAAATCAACCGCCGGTTTGCCCCCATCCGCGTGTTCGAGGAACCAATCGAGGCTATCGACATCGCGATCGTCGAACTCACCGTCGAGACGCTGACTGGACGGACGACCCAGTTGGCGTGACACTGCGGAGTGAGACTCCAGTTATTTGAATGTTGGCCGAGGACTGCCGCCAATGAAGGCCGCCGAGTACGCCCGGAACCGTGAGTGGGCGATACTGTTAGGCTACGGCCTGTTCGTCTCGGTGCTGGCTGCGGGCTACTACTACAACCTCACGTTCGTCCAGCTGGGCCTCATCGACCTCGGAACTCGCGTTGTCGGGCTCTCGCGGTACCAGGTGTCGCTGTGGATGGCCGTCCTCGCGCTCGTGGCCTTCGCCGTGGCGCTGCTGGCCGGTATCCTGCTGGACCGATACGGCATCAGCAGGGACCTCCGTGCGAAACTCCGCCTCCTCTGGGTGGTCGTCCTCGTCCAGTTGGTGTTGACACTCACTGCACCCCTCCTCCAGAGCGGGGGACAGTTCGGGCTCTGGGTCGTCGTCTGTGCGGCCGCCATCGGCGTCGGGATGCCGGCGACGTTCAGCCTCGCGGTGGATTTCGTCCCGGTCGAAGACCGCGGCCCCGTCGCGGCTATCACCACCGCTGTCGCGTACTTTCTGGCGAACGTCTACCCGACGCAGTGGCGCATCGAATCGTTCAGTCTCGTGATGAGCGCTGCGATGGTCCCCGCCGTTCTCGTCCTGGGGGTACTCGCGTTCCGCCGGGTCGGCGTCGTCGAGGCGCTCGCGGCGAATCACGAACGCGACGCCTTCGGTATCGGTCGGTTCTGTCGCCCCACTCCCGTTCGAACGCGCAGCTACGCGTTCTGGTCGGTTGTCTTTCTCCTCTTTGGCGTCTACTTCATCGACAGCCTCGGCTTTTTGCGCATCATCGAGACGCCAGCGTACATTTACACGTCGTGGCAATCGCCCGACTTCGGCGTCCACCTGTTGATTGGTGGAGTCCACGTGCTAACGGCCGTGATGGCTGGCATTCTCTATGCCAACTTCGGTCGTCGGTGGCTGTTCTTGCTGGTCTTCGGACTCTTCGGATTTACGCATCTCATGTACGTTTTCGACATTCGCGCCGGCATCGGCGACGCCCCACTGTTGTTGCCACTCTTTTACGCCGGGGCGGTGAGTTTCTACACCGTGATCAATTTCGCTGTCTGGCCCGACCTCTCGACGCCCGATACCATCGGTCGCCACTCCGCTATTGGCGTTGGGCTGGCCGGCTTTCTCGCGACCTTTCTCAGCACTGCCGTCGTTCTCTACACGAAAAGCGAGGACGTGCCACTGGCCGCCCACCTCAACGCTGTCGATGCTCTCGCACTGCTCTTTTTCTTCCTGCTTCTGGTCACCATCTACGGCCACCGGATGGTCGTACTCGCACGTGAACGGAGGCTTTCCTCGTGAGACCCGAATCGGTGCCATTGCTTCTCGTGGCACTGCTGCTGGTCTCTGCCCAGCCTGGTGTCGAGACGATAGCGACCATCGTCGACGGCGACCAGCAGATACAGAGCGACAGTGACGCCGTCATCGTCGTCGGCGGGAACGTCACCGTCCCGGTGGACTCGCGAGTGTCCACCTCGGTGTACGTCGTCGATGGAAACGCCCGAATTGCGGGCACTCTCGACGGCAGGGTTACCCAGCTTGCTGGGGTTGTCACAGCCGAGTCCACAGCGACGGTTACCGGCACCTACCGTGTCTACGGCGGGACACAGGCCATTGCCGACGATGCGCAGGTACCGGTCGACCGAGTGGCAGAACCGTTCACGACCCAGCGCTCGCCGGCCGAGGCCGTCGGTGTGTTCGTGATGCAGGCGCTCGTCCTTGCACTCGTCGCGTTCCTTCTCGGTCGGCGGTATCCGGCCCTGCTGGAGAACGTGAGTCACGCGCTTCGCGCTCACCCCGCCGTCAGCGGCACCGTCGGCCTGCTCACCATCGTCACGTTGCTTGCGCTGTTCGTGTTCATGGCGTTTACAATCGTCCTGTTGCCCGTGACAGTCCTGGGACTGGGCAGTGGTTTTCTCGTCGTGCTGTACGCCTACGTCTGCGTTGGCTATCTGCTTGGGCAGTCTCTCCCCATCGACAACCCCGGCCCCGCGACGGCGGCTGGGACGGTCCTATTTTTCGTCGTCCTGGAACTGCTCGGGCTGATTCCGGTCGTCGGTGGACTGCTCTCCCTGCTCGTGCTCGTGGCCGCAACTGGGGCGGTGGTCGTCACGTACTTCGGGCTTCGACGGTTCCAGCCAGTCCGGATTCCGCCTGTCGAGTGAGACGGTCGAATCACTCCACGCGGCCCATCGTATACGACAGCTCGTCGATGGTCGCCCGCCAGTAGGGCGCTTCTCCGTCGGGGGTCTCCCAGGCTACCTCTCCTTCCGTCGGGACGAGCATCCCCTCGCGGCGTTCGTAGTCGCGAAACCGTCCGACCCACGGCGCATACTGGCCGTCTTCCTGTCGATATCGCTTGGCGGTCACGCGCGCTATCGTGTCGTCGGGGCCGACGTGGAAGACGGCCGATGCCGTCACGTCGCCGTCTTCGACGGTCGCCCGTGCCGACGTTTCGTCGACTGGCTCCCACTCGATGCCCTGAGACGGTACGAGTGCAGTCGGGTACCAGACGGCTTCGGCGAGATATCTGAGTAGCTCCGCCTCGTTCATCTCTGGCGTCGGACCGGCCTTCGCGACGGGGACTGCCGACCAAATGCGAGCGTCGAGCACGCCTGCACCGTGCTGATAGCGGTCGACGACACGAACCGGGAGAAGCGGGGCCACGTCGATAGTGGCGTCCCACAGGAACCCCGGTGGTCGTGTCGTGACCCATTCCGTTGCGGTCAGCGGATGCCAGGTGTCCCCGAGGCGAAACTCCCCGCGCTGGTGAAATCGGACGCGTCTGACCGTGGGCTGTCCTACCGCGAGCGCGTGCTCGAAGTACCGTCTGATCGGGGGTGGGACCGATTCGAGATCTTCGCTGGTGACGACCCCGGTCTGGGGGTCGGTATCGGCGACGAGTTCGCCGACACGACGGCGTACTTCGCGCTCGAAGCGCCGCCGCTGGCGAACGGCGAGTGCGGCGAGGACAGCGACGCCGAGCGCTGCAGCCCGGCGGGCGGTGAGACGTGTCATTGGTCGTATATCGATGCTTACGACTATCAATCCCGGCGTGTGTCCGGACGCGTCTGCTGGTGTAGTCGCTCCATAACAATGGTCGTGTCCGCGTACGTCTCGCAGTGACGATGCGCTTTGATTGTGCTGTGAGGTACCCGTGGACAGTCGCAGAATGTGACCGAGTGACTGCGGACACGCTGACACTATGGTGAGTGTCGTCTCCGTCGTCGGCGCACGCCCGCAGTTTGTGAAGGCCTTCCCGGTGTCACACGCGCTGGCACCCGACCACGAGGAGGTTATCGTCCACACCGGGCAGCACTACGACGAGCAACTGAGCGACGTGTTCTTCGAGGAACTCGACATTCCGACGCCGGAGTATAACCTCGGTGTCGGGTCGGACACACACGCCGTCCAGACGGCCGAGATAATGACCAAACTCGACGGTATCGTCGCCCGTCACGACCCAGACGTACTCCTCCTCTACGGGGACACCAACTCGACGCTCGCCGGCGCACTCGTCGGCGCAAAACGCGACACAGAAGTCGCTCACGTCGAAGCAGGCCTCCGGAGTCACAACTGGGAGATGCCAGAGGAAGTCAACCGTGTGCTGACCGACCACGTCGCAGATTTGCTCTTCGTTCCGACGGCGCGAGCGACCGAAACCCTCGCGAACGAGGGTATCACCGACGGGGTGTACGAGTCGGGTGACGTGATGTACGACGCCTTGCTGGCGGTCCGTGAGCGAGTTCACGACCGCCGACCGACGACGAGCGACGCAGTCGACGGCGAGTACGTCCTCGCGACGGTCCACCGCGCGGCCAATACCGACGACCCCACGCGCCTGGCAGCTATCCTCACCGCGCTCTCGGAAGCCACTCTCCCGGTGGTGCTGCCTGCGCACCCGCGGACGACCGACGCGATGGCCAGTTATGGGATGTCGACCGACGACTACCCTGGCATCGAGTTCGTCGACCCGGTGGGATATCTCGACTTCGTCGCCCTGCTCGACAGTGCCGACCGCGTCGCGACCGATTCCGGTGGCGTCCAGAAGGAGGCGTTTTACCTCGACACACCGTGTGTCACGCTCCGCGAGGAGACCGAGTGGGTCGAGACCGTCGAGTGTGGCTGGAACGTTCTCGTCGGAGCCGACGAGGCCGCCATTCGCCGAGCACTCGAACGCCCGTTCGAACTCGACTCGAAACCCCGACCCTACGGCGATGGCGACGCTGCCGCCCACATTGCCGAGGTGGTGGGGCGTGGGTAATCTCGATGGACACTCCTTCGGACTCTGTCTCACCCACGACGTCGACCGGCCCTACAAACGACTCTATCAGGTGCTTTACTACACGGTCCGGGACCGAGACGACCGTCACCTTCGGGAGTATCTCGCCGGAAAGAACCCGTTCTGGCAGTTCGACGCAATCACGTCGCTGGAGGCTGACCTCGGCGTCCGGTCGGCGTTTTACTTCCTGAACGAGCCGCGCTTGCTGGCGTCCGACCCCGAGACGCTGCTCGACTCGACCACCTGGCTCGAGAAACTCGGCCGGTACGACCTCATGGACCCTGCAATTGCGGGGGTGATTCGTGACCTCGACGCTGGTGGCTGGGAAGTCGGACTCCACGGCTCCTACCACACTGCCCGCAACCGTGACCGTCTGCGCACCGAGAAAGAGCGCATCGAGACAGTGCTCGGCCACGCCATCACCGGCGGTCGACAGCACCATCTCCGCCACGCGAACATGGAGACCTGGCGACACTACCGCGCCCTGGGACTCCAGTACGACGCCAGTCTGGGCTCGACCACCGACTACGGGTTCGACGGCGAGTACTGGGTCCGACGGCCGTTCAACGACGATTTCGTCCTTTTCCCGCTGACGCTCATGGAGCAGACGCTCCCTGACCCCGGGACGGCGTTCGACCGTGCCTGGGACATCTGCGAATCGCTGCTCACCGAGGCGGCTGCCAACGACGCGGTGATGACTGTCCTCTGGCATCCCCGACTGTTTGCGGACGAGGAGTTTCCCGGTTACCGCCGCCTCTATCGCCGACTCGTCGAGACGGCACTCGATAGAGACGCGTGGGTTGGCCCACCCGCCGACTTCTACGAGACGTTTCTTGCGGGGGGTCCACGACAGGCACCCGTTCAGATATGACGCTTTTTCGTCCAGTAAGATATGCTTACAGCCTCGAACGTCCGATAAGCGGCTGTTACTAAAGCACGTCTGCGACCTTCCAGAAGACGATGCGCTATCTCTTCTTCACGAACACACCGGCGCACGTCCACCTCTACAGACACGCCATCAATCACCTCGAAGACGAGGGCCACGAGGTGCTCGTCCTCGGACGCGACTACGGCTGTACGAAAGCATTACTGGAGTTTTACGACCTGCCACACGAGATATACGGGGTCTGTGAAACGACCAAGTTCTCACTGTTCCGAGAGCTGCCGCGCCACTTCGCTCACATATTCCGGTCGACGCTCCGGTTCGACCCGGACCTGGTCTTCGGTATCGGCTCGTACGCGGCCCCGGCGGGCGCGCTCGCCCGGGCACCCGTCGTTCTGATAACTGATTCGGAGCCGGTGGCAGTCGACCAGTTCGTCTCCAGAGCGCTCGCGGATGTCATCCTTACCCCCTACACGTTCCGGAAGGACCTCGGTAGCAAGCACTTCCAGTTTCGCGGGTTCAAAGAGACTGCCTACCTCCACCCGGATGTCTTCGAGGCCGACGAAAGCGTCCGCGATGAACTCGACCTTGCTGCAGACGAGCGCTTTGCCATCGTCCGCCTGAACGCGTTTGGCTCACACCACGACATGAACCACGGCGGGTTCTCCGACACACAGCGTCGGGAACTCATCTCCACGCTGGCTGAGGAGGTGACGGTCCTCGTCTCCGACGAAGGGGGGACGTTCGACTTCTCCTCGGTCCCGGCCCGACCGTTCGACGCTCACCCGGGATACCTTCACGACGCGCTCGCGGCGAGTTCGCTGCTCGTGACTGACACCCAGACCATGGCCACCGAGGCAGCGCTACTCGGGACGCCGGTCGTTCGGTCGAACACGTTCGTCGGTGCGGAAGACATGGGTAACTTCCTCGAACTTGCCGACCGGGGCCTCATCTACAATACCGACTCCTTCGAAGACGTGCTGGCGACTGCCCGAGAGTTCGTCACGGACGAACGCGTTCCCGAGCGATGGGACAGAAATCGTCGTGAATACGTGTCCGAACTGGACAACCTCACCGAGATAATCACAGAAGTCGCAGCCTACCGCGGGCACGTCGGACCGGTCGCCCGTGTCAAACCGTGGGCCGGTCCTGAACACGGGTGAGTGGCGGTTCTTAGAGCGAGTCCGGACTCACGCTCGTGCCGTCGATGAGAATCGTGTAGTCGGAGCTGTCGACGTTTGCACTCCAGCCGGTGATGTCTCCGACGACAGCGAAGTCGTCGGTGTAGCCGTTGCCGGTCACGCCGGTGACGGTCGTCGTCCCGTCGCCGTTCGCTGTGATGCTATCGTTGCTCTCTGCTTCTGGTCCCTTCGTGACAGTGCCGTCGACGGTGAACTCGTACTCGACGAGCGGACCACCCTCCTGGGTCTCGATCGACAGTAAGCGCTCGTTAACGCTCTGCGCTGACGTGTCTACCTCGTCGCCGTTGACCAGGAGCGTGTAGTCGGAGCTGTCGACGCTCGCACTCCAGTCAGCCAGTTCTCCGTTGTACTGGAAGTCGTCGGCGTAGCCGTTGCCGGTCACGCCGGTGACGGTTGTCGTCCCGTCGCCGTTCTCGGAGAGCGTGTCGTTGCCTTCTGCGGCCGGCCCTTTTGCGACGGTGCCGTCGATAGTGAACTCGTACTCGACGAGCGGACCGCCTGATTCAGTCTCAACGGTCAGCGTGTTCGGAAAATCCGGCTCACTCGTCTCCTCCGAACTGTCCTCGTTCGAGGACGAACTGCCTGCTGTGTCACCAGCTGCCTCTTCGGCAGTCAGGGGGACCCCTTCTGGCGGTTCCGTCGACGGGTTGTTGCTGACGTTCGTCTCTTCCCCGATGTTACCGGACAGCGGGCCATCGACACGGCAGTCCCGGACGAGGGCCTCTGCCCCGTCGGCCGCGATAACGGCATGGGTTCCGTCGGAGCCACTCATCGAGATGTCGCAATTCTCGACGACCATGGTCGCTCCTTCCTTCATATAGATACCACGAGCGTTCGTCCCCGCTGGTACTGGCGAGACTGGCTCGTTGACGACGATGGTCGAGTCTTTGACGTAGCTCCCGTTCGTCCCGATGCGGAATCCGGAGATGTTGTTGTTGTGGGCGTAACTCTGCTCGATTTTGACCGTCCCCGCATTGGGGCCTTCCTGCGCACCTGGACCGGAACCATAGAGGCCGTTGTCGGCCCAGCCACCGATGTTGACCCGGCGGAAGATGAGTTCGCCCTCGTGGGGTTTGTTCGCGTTGACCCAGACCCCGCCGAGGCGGCTCGCGTCCGTCAGTCCAGTCCCGTCGCCGAGGTAGAAATTCTCGACAATCGCGCTCCCACCTTCCGGGACGCTGGGAACGAAGATTTTTTTCGGACTCTCGACGTTAATCTCGCCTTTCACGCCGACGTTCCGAATGGCCCAGCCGTCACCACTGGCCCGGATCGAGACCGACGCCCCGTTGGCGGTCACGTCGATGAGGACGTTCTCCAGTGTGTCACCGGAGCCGAGACTGATGTTCTCGGTCTCCCCCGCAGGGACTTTGATCGTTTCGTAGTCGGCGGCGCTCGCCGACGACGTTGCCATCCCTGCGACGGTGGTTGCCGCCACGGCGGCAGCCGTCGACTTCAGGAGCGACCGACGGCCGATAAGCGTCTCCTTCTCGGCTGTAGGGTCTGTATTCTGTTCAGTAAGCGAGTCGTTCTCCATATTTTTCGAGTCGTCGTTGGTCGGCACATCTGGGTAGGATAGGGATATACAGATAGTAGTTTTTACCAAATACGGCCGCCTGAGGTTAGTTTACGTCCGGAATTAAGCAATGTAATTACTATTTACTTCCGATTCGGTTGCGGGGCAGTCCATCGCATCGTTGAGTGTCGGAGCCAGACACTCGGTAGGAGACAGCACAAACTGCGGTTGAAAGCGGATATTACCCGCTGTAAGGTATTCTTACCGCCGATACTGGGTCCGGTCAGCGCGCGTGCTGTGGCGCGCGCTGACCTGCGGTGCTAGAACTGGCTGCATAACAAAACACCTCGGGTCGGTTCCCTACGTATGTACGTCCGACGCCCCGCCCGGGAGCACCACCGTTGCAGGCAACAGACGCCGTAATCCTGTGCTCGGAGCATCCGAGTCTGCGAGGCTGTCTGTACAGCGGCCCGCTATGCGTGGCTTACCGGTGCGGGCACTGCGGTCGTTGGAGCGAAACAGGGGTGTGATCTGGGTATGAAGAGCACGTCGGAGGAGCTGTCCACGCTGCTCTCCAGTGCGACGCTCGTCTTCGTCGGTACCGTCGTCGGTGTCGTCGCCCGCCTCGGGGAGCGTATCATTCTCGGGCGGGCGCTGGCGACGGATGTCTACGGTGACGTAACGATTGCACTTGCTATCGTTTCCATCGGGAGCACGCTCGCCGGGCTCGGACTAACACAGGGGGTCCCGCGGTACATGTCTCGCTTCGACGACCCGGACGACGTACGCGGGGTCGTCGTCACCGGGTTAGTCGTCGCGCTCAGCGGTGCGACGACCGTTGCGGTCCTTCTCTGGCTGAATCTCGGCTGGCTCGCCAGCGCGCTCTTCGAGACGCCGGGTGCGATGGTCTTTCTGCTTCCGTTTATTCTGACCATTCCGTTTCAGGTCGGTATGAAAATCAGCATCGGTGGCATCCGTGGACTGGAGAATACGCTCTACAAGACGCTCGTCGGTGACCTTTTCTTTCCGTTCGGGCGCATCGCGTTGCTCGGCCTGTTTCTCTGGGCGGGGTACGGCGTCGTCGCGGCCGGATACGCCTACCTTATCGCCGCATCGACCTCGTTTGTCCTCGCGCTGTGGCTCCTGAATCGACTGTTCACGCTCGTTGGACAGTTCCGGACGCGGACCCGCGAGATGGTCGCGTTCTCGGTGCCACTCATCGTCGCAGCGGTGCTCAACATCCTGCTGACCCGCACCGATACGGTCATGATCGGATACTTCGATTCGTCCTTCGCGACGGGACTGTATGGCTACGCTTACCCCCTGGCGACCGGGCTTTTGCTGGTCGTGGCGTCGTTCGGGTTTCTCTATCTCCCGCTGGCGTCGCGATTCGACGCGAACGACCGACACGAGGAACTCGACGCCGTCTACAAGATTACGACAAAGTGGGCCTTCGTCGCTACCTTTCCGGCCTTTCTGACGTTCGTCATGTTTCCTGGCGATGTCCTCGCTATCTTCTTTTCTGACCGTGCACGGCCGGCAGCACTCGCGTTCGTCGTCCTCGCGGGCGGGTTCTTTACGAACGCTGCCTTCGGCCGCAACCGCGAAACGCTCTCGGCACTCGGTCAGACGAAAGTCATCATGGTGGCCAATGGCTTTGCGTACGTCCTCAACGTCTGTCTCAACCTTCTCTTGATTCCACTGTACAGCTATCTCGGCGCTGCTGTCGCATCCGGCATCTCCTACGTCTCGCTCAACCTCGTCATCTATCTCGTCTTGCGCCGGCGGTTCGACATCTCGCCGTTCTCGCGCTGGACCCGGCGGACGTTCGTCGCTCTCCCTGCTGTGCTCGGTGTCCCGACCTACCTCCTGTCACAGTGGCTCACCCTCTCGTATTCGACGCTCCCACTCGTCCTCGTGGGCACTGCTATCGCCTCCGTCGTTGTCGTGGCTGCGACAGGCTGTCTCCAGCCCGAAGACGAAATCGTCATCACCGTGTTCGAAGACGCCGTTGGCGTCGAACTCACCGTTTTGCGCCGGATTCTTCCACTGCCGAGCGACTGACTCGGCTGCGTCGTGCGCTATAGCGATGTCATAACAATGAGGGTGACTGGGGCAGGTTCCTGTAGATGACCTCGGACAACTCGACGCGGACTGTTGTGCTCGGGTTCGACGCGCTGGACTTCAGATACCTCGATTCGTTCGACGCCAGCCTCCCGAACCTTTCGGCACTCCGAGAAAGCGGCGTCGAAGCGCCGCTCGACTCGACGTTTCCGCCGTGGACCGGCAGTGCGTGGCCCTCGATGTACACCGGAACAGATCCGGGCCATCACGGTGTCTTCAGTTTCTTCGACTACGAGGATAGCGACCCCGACTCTGCCCAGCTCGTCTCGCGGAGCGACGTCGAGCAGCCGGCACTGTGGGACTATCTCACCGCAGAAGGCGTGCCATCTATCGTCCTCAACGTCCCCGTTACCCATCCCGCCGACCCGATTGAAGGGGTTCTCATTCCAGGGTACCTCGCGCCCGAAGATGCCGACGGATACCCGTCCGGTGTTCGGGCGGAACTCGAGGAAGAACTGGGACGCCCCTACCGTATCTACTCCCGCGCGGAGTCGAGTGACGACAAAGCGGAGAAACTCGCGGGCTATCTCGACCTCATCGAACTTCGCGGCGAGGCGGCGACGTATCTGCTCTCGGAATACGAGTGGGAAGTCGCGGTGATTCAGGTACAGAAGACGGATGCGGTGTTTCACAACTTCGACGACACGGCCGCGTTCCGCCAGGTCTACGAACGAGCCGACGCGCTCGTCGGCGACGTTCAGGCTGCCGTTGACGACGACACAAACATCGTCGTCTGTTCGGACCACGGCATGGGTCCCACTGACGGGTACGGCATCTACGTCAACGACGTGCTCGCCAAGCACGGCATCGTCGAACCGTCGTCGGAGTCGAGCCACCGGTCACTCGCCACTGAGAAATCGACGCTGACAGCACAGACTGCAGACCACACAGAGACCGAGCACAGTCCGCTCGTCACGACGCTGTCGAAGGTCGCATCGACGCTCCCAGTCGCACCGGGACGCGTGTACAACACCGCCGACCGGGTCGGACTGGGACCGGCTCTCCGACGCCTCGTCCCACGGGAGGTGGTTAGCTCCGCAAAACGTGGCGTCGACTGGCAGTCATCACAGGCGTACTGCCGACTGGGCAGCGAACTCGGCGTCCGTATCAATCTCGCGGGCCGGGACCCACACGGTGTCGTCTCCCAGTCCGAGTACGAACCGCTCCGGGGACGCATCATCGACGTTCTCTCCTCACTCGAGACGCCGGATGGCGACCCGGCGTTCGAGTACGTCGTCCGACGCGAGGAGGTCTACACTGGCCCTGCCGCCGAAGAAGCCTGTGACGTTCTCTTCATGCCCACGGAGATGAACCACACTATCGGCACCACTATCATCGACACACCGTTCGTTCCGTACGAGGCGTACGACCACAAGCGAGCGGGTGTCTTCGTTGGAAATGGCCCCGCATTCGAGGCCGATGCATCGCTCGACCACCTCGATTTGACTGACATCGCACCCATCGTCCTCTCGCTCGCTGGGCGTCCGGTTCCCGAACGCATGACTGGAACGGTTCCGCCAGGATTGCTGACCCAGCCGGTCGAAACGCGGGCGTACACGGGACTGTCATACGGTGACCACACAGAGGACGATGCAGACGAGACAGTCCGGAGAGATAACCTCCGCGACCTGGGATATCTATGACCATTTTGTCACTACGTCGAACTCGAACCGCCGTGATTCGTCCTCGGTCCGTCGGGTATTCTCGCGTGGGTATCGATCCGTCACTGGTCTAGGGTCAGTATAACAAACACCGCGAGCGACAAGTTACAGGTAGCTAATGAACCGCCGTCAATACGTCTCTCTTTTTGCGACAGCCAGCATCGGGGCACTCGCTGGCTGTCCGGGGTCGCCCGAGCAGTCCCCGTCCGGGCAGTCCCCATCCGGGACGACGACCCAGCCCGCAACGTCGACACCGTCGGCCGAGGAGCGAACCTACGAGACGGTTGTCGACCTCCGAGAAGAAGGGGCGGACCCCACTGGTGAGGAAGCAATCGATTCGCTGCTCTCCAAGCACCAGGGGGATGACACGAAACTCGTCCTTCCAAAGGGCCGGTATCGGGTCAAACGACAGGTCTTTGCCGACCTCGATACGTTTGCGCTCGTCGGTGACGGTGCGACGCTCGTCCCGACTCACCGGGGTCCGGGTTCACTGTTCCTGTTCCGACGCGTTTCGAACGTCAACGTCGAAGGGCTCCAGATCGACCAGACGGCCAACGGTATCCTCGGTTCGTTTCGGGTCCGGTGTGTCGGCGGTGAGAACCTCATCCGCAATGTAACGCTGGATGGACACGTCGACCGTCCCGAGCGAATTCACGGGTTCACACTCTTCTGTGAGGGGTCGGATACGTCGTTGACGCTCGAAGACATCGACATGACGGATGGCGCTCGCAACGGCACCGGTGTCTACGTCTTCCCGCAGGACGACTTCTCTGACCCGTCACGGGAACCGGGCGAACTCCTCTTTCGGAACTGTCGTATGTCCAACTGGGGGGGCGAGGGCATCTACGGCTCGCCACACGCCGGCCCAATCTCTATCGTCGGTGGCACGTACAAGAACAACGCAATTCAACAGGTCCGCGTCGGTGGCGGGAACGACAACCCCGCCCTCGTAAAGGACGTCGAGATCGTCGTCGACGACCCGCCGGGGTACGCAGCCGGGAATATGCGCGGCATCTGGCTGGAGGAGGGCGACGACTGCCTCGTCGATTCCTGTACCGTGCGTATCCGGAATATGGGCGGTGGCGGCAGTGACGGTGGAATCGTCGTTGGCCCCCAGTTCGGTCAGGCGGAGATTCGGAACACTACTATCCAGACGGACGTGAAAGCACCTGCAATCAATATTGCCCGTCCGGCAACGGAGTTCGTCCCCAGTTCCATGCCGAGCCTCGACCAGCTACCGGAGACGTGGACCGTCTCGTGTTCGAACGTGCAGATTCACGGTGCCAGCGAACGCGGTGCGGCTATCCACCTGTACGGGCGCGAAGGCTGCCTGTTCGAAAACGTCTCTATGGACCAGTCAAGCGGCTCCCGACACGGGTTACTGACCAGTGAGGCGCTGTCGACCGATATTCTGGGGGGCAACTGGGTGGCTGCCGGCTATCCGATGTTGTTCGGACCGACGGAATCGTCGTCTGAATCGAAGGAACTCGTCTGTTTCGAGGACCTTTCGAGCGTGAGAAGTACCGAGTTCGATGGGTCGTCGCTGGAGACCACACAGCCATCCGACGAGTCGGCGAAGACGTGCATCCCGATGTCGTCAGCTCCCGTTCGCGAGACGAGTTCGCGCATCCCGTATATCGCGATTACCGGCACCGACGAGGATACGCTCTATGGCCACTCCGTACTCGCAAACTGGGACGGGAGTGAGGTCACCCAGCAAGATTGACATCCTCCTCGCCCTGAAGGGCGAGGTTTTAGCCTTGTAGCTTCCATAACCGGCACGTTCCAGCGCGAACCCGTCACTCGTCGGCTCTGAACTCCAGGTCCTGGTTGTCAAGCAGGTCGAAGACCATCCCGAACGTCACCAGACTCGCACTGACGAGAAACAGCACGCCCGCGAGAAGCGTCCGGGTGCGCGATGAATCACTGTCGATGGCACTTCTGAGTCCCTCGATGAGGGCGATACCACCGCCGAGAACGCCGAGCCCGTAAAAGAGAACGAAGGGATGACAGTCCCGGACGAGATACTTCGTCTTCAGTCGCCAGAGAAAGCCCCGCAACAGCAGCAGCGAGAGGTTCGGGACGAACGAGGAATACCTGATGCCGCTCTCTTCTTCGCCGTAGGAGGCCGGAAGCGGAACGTCAGCGACGCGCATGTTCTCGACGTTGAGTCGGATGAGGATGTCGTGGGCGGCCCCGTAGTCGTCGTAGACCGCGTCGATGTCCAGTTCGTCGAGTGCCTCGCGAGAGATTGCCGTGTAGCCGTTCGAGGGGTCCATCATCTTCCAGTAGCCGCTGGCAATCTTCGTCAGGATGGTCAACAGCGTGTTCCCGAACAGCCGCCAGTTCGACATCTCTTCGCGCAATTCGGCGTCGAGCAGTCGATTGCCCTTTGCGTAGTCGGCTCTCCCCGTTGCGACCGGGTCGACGATACGGTGACACTCGTCGGGGTCCATCTGCCCATCCCCGGCCATCACGACCGTGACGTCGATGCCGTCCTCGTAGGCGCGTCGATAACCCGTCTTTATCGCCCCACCGACGCCCGTGTTCGTCTCGTGGCGAATCGGCACGACCGGCTGCTCGATGCCGCCGTCTCTCCGAGGGAGTTCCCGCTGGTCGTCGTCCGCCGTCTGTTGCCCGTCGTCCCCTCTCTCGGCCGATTGCCGCGTTTCCGCCGTGTGGCCGATACCGGCTCGTCGTTCGTTGACTCGCTGTGCGTGTGTCTGAATCTCGTCCCACGTCCCGTCTGTGGAGCCATCGTCGACGACGTACGCCCTGTCGACGAACTCCGGCAGTGTCTCGATAACGCCGCCGACCAGCCCCGCTTCGTTGTGCGCGACGATGACTGCCCCTATTGATTTTCCTTGATACATAGTTTCGCCCAGCGCACGCAGGAGTGGATACTGCGAGTGGGTACCGGAAACTCCGCCTGTTCGCCTGTTTGTTATGTCGTCGGTACCGCTTTCACCCGGTGTCGGCGACCGACTGCCCTCTCCCCGCCGTGATTCGCTGCTGAACGTGCTTCCCGTCTGCTGGTGTGGCGGGAGCCGCGCTCCATCGGTCCCGCTGCTGGAAGTACCATCCTACTGTTGTCGAGCCCGGACGTTTGGCGGTAATTACTCTTGGTCTGGTAGCTGCATCGTTTCTGCATGGATGGACAATCTGTGGTGGTTCCGGCGGCAACGGCGACCAGCGCCGTCGCCGTCCACCGGTCACTGGGGCGGCGAGGTATCCCGACGATAGCTGTCTCCGAGTCCGACGACGTTCCGTCGTTCTCGACGCGGTACTGCGAGGAGACCGTCTCGGTCCCGTCGCCCAGCGACGACCTCTCTGGGTACCGTGAGGCGCTCCTCTCGCTCGCGAAGCGTCCTGACGTTCGGACTATCGTTCCGCTCCGCGAGTCGGACATCTTCGTCCTCTCGAAGTATCGCGACGCGTTCGCCGAACACATCGCGACGCCGTGGCCGCCGTTCAAGACGCTCCGGACGGTCCACGACCGGGAGCGCCTCTTTGACAAAGCACGAGCCGCCGGCGTTCCAGTCCCGGAAACGGAACTGTTCGACGACGTCGACGACTGGCAGCGAGAACTCGTCATCAAACCCCGCTTTGCCTTCGCAGCCGGCGACTACTTTCCCGATCGGGACAACGAGGAGATACTCGATATCGGGAGCACGCAGTTTCTCTCACCCGACGATAACCCCGACCTGGACGACATCCGGGCATCGTTCGACTACGCTCCCCACGTCCAGCAGTACGTCCGGGGGACGGAGTACTCCGTCGGGGTGCTCTACGACGCCGGCGAGCCGGTGGTTTCGGCCCACAAACGCATCATTCGGGGTGTGAAGTACTACTGCGGTCCGAGCGTCTGTCACGAACAGGTCGACAGTCCCGAACTGGAGGAGACCGTTCGAACGCTGCTCGAACAGCTGGACTGGCACGGCCCGGCCGACGTCGATATCATCCAGGACGGCGAGACCGGCGAGTTCAAACTCCTCGAAATCAACCCTCGATTCTGGGCGACGGTCGCGAACGAAATCCACGCCGGCTTCGACTTTCCGTACTACTACTGGTGTCTGGCCGGGAACGACACCGACTTCACCGCCCCCGACCGCGGACCCGGCCACCAGTCACACTACCTGATGGGTGAGCTCTCACACCTCCAGAGCGTCCTGACGACCGACCATCCGCTGTCCGAGCGCCCATCGCTACTGGACACGTCGTGGGAACTGCTCCGTTCGCTCGTCTCGCAGCCGCGATTCGACCTCTTCGCGCTCGACGACCCCCGTCCATTCGTTCACGACGTTGTCGACAACGTTCGCTGATACTGTTGGACGTAAGCCTTTCAAGAATTTCTCCACCCGGGGTGGCGAATACCGTTACGAAGTTACGTCCAACAGTATGAGTGCCAGTGTTCCCCGCACTGTGCCGACCATCGTCGCAACGCTCACACTCGAACTCGCTTTTGCACTTCGTCTGCGACGGTCGCCATCGTGGCAACCGTCACGTCGCCTGTGCGTCGCCGGTCGTCGACGTACGAGAGGATGGCGCGCATCCGTGCGAAATCCCGCTCGTCGACCAGGTTGTTCGGATGCAGCCACATGTGAAACACGCCGTCACTATCGGCTGCGGCGTCGATACCACGCCGGGCTTTCAGCACCATCGGGTCGGCGTACACCGCCTCCGCGATGCTCCTGGCTCGCCCTTCGAACCCAAACAGGTAGAGCGACGCCGGGATGTTCACCAGTCCGAACTCGTCGACGACGGGTTCGACCACCGGCGGTCTGGTGCCAGGAACCGTCCCGCGCACGAGTTTCGCCACCTTGCCGAGCGTTTCGTTCTCGTCGACCCACGTCTTCGGGCGGTTTCCTCGGTACGTTGTGAACCCGTATTCGACGAGCAGGTCACGGTGTCCGACTCTGTTCCGGGGGTAGACGAACGATTCCATCGAGAGGCCGTAGTTCGCTGCCATCTCGACGCTGCGTTCCAGCTCTGCTCGGGCCGTTTCTCTATTGGTCTCGCCGTTCCACAGCGGGACGTGCGAGAACGTGTGGCTTCCGATGTCATGGTCGACGCGTGCTGTCTGGAGGTCGTTCACGAGTTCGCCGCCAAACCGGAGGTCTGGCCTATCTCGCCACTCCCCGGTTTCCCGCTCGAACCAGTCGACGCCGGCGGGATGGCTCCGGTGGCGTCCGTCGCAGTCGTCGAGGAGCAGGTGGCCGACGATTGCCCACGTCGCCGGGACCGAAAACTCGGAGAGCAGGCCCTGCAGTCGCGTCCAGCTCTGGCGTGCAGCTTCGATGCGGTCGGTGGGTGGGGAGTCGAGGTCGTGCCACCCCCATCCGAGTTCCGCGTCGACTGACAGGGTTACGGTTCCCACTGTCACCTCCCTCCGGACTTCGTCATACCAGCATCTCTCACCTGTTCTGTATTGTTATCGTGCTGTTACAGCACGTAATCTCTTCCTTCGGCTGTGGCCCACATCGGCCAACCAGCCGCTATCGCCAGTACATCGCCCCATCTCTCCGGGTCTCCAGTCGCGTCAGAAAAACTCTCTTACCGCTTGCTCTTCTCTCATTTCAGCGACCGACGCAGCATCGAACCGAGGTACACCAGTCATAACAATATCGCCGATGGCGCAACCGAGTATACCAGCGCTTCATATGACTACAACACATGGGAATTCGGGGCTATCTGCCTCGGGCAGACGTTCGTTGCTTCCGAAGCTCACACTCGGCATTGGGTTCGTGATGTTACTCCTCGGTGTCGCAGCGGCGTACTTCGAGCCGGCAACCGGATACGAACTTTCTCTGTACGCGGAGACGCCGTTGCTCTATTTCGTCGGCTTCAGCATCGCGCTCCTTTCGAGTGTCTGGCTGTCGTTTGTCGGTGCCGATTCCGACCTCCTTCGGGACGGCGCACTCTTGCTCGGCAGCCTGGCGGTCGCATCACTCGTCATGTTGCCCTTGATACGAGGCTACTACCTCTACGTCGGCGGAGATTCGCTGACGCACCTTGGATGGACCCGTGAACTCCTCGGCGGGTCGCTCGAACCCACCGGACTGCTCTATCCCGGTATTCACATGATGACGATTTTCATCTCTGAAGTCACCGGCATCCGGCTCGGACTTGCGCAGATGTTCGTCGTGTTCGTGTTCGTGTCCCTGTTCATCGTGTTCGTGATGCTGTGTGTCCGTTTGCTGGGTGGACAGCGCTGGGCCGTCCCCGTCGGACTGTTCGCTGGCTTGCTCCTGTTACCAGTCAACAACGTCAGTGTCCACATTCAGGCTCACGCCATCACGCAGAGTCTGCTCTTCCTGCCGTTCGCACTCTACCTGGTGTTGCGATACGTCAACAGGGCCGGCGAGTGGACGAATCCGTTCGAGACGGCGACACAGAACGGCCTGTTGCTGGCGATGGCCGCAGTGTCGATGATTCTCATCCATCCACAGGGTGCGTTGAACCTCATTCTCATCATGGTAACCGTCGCAGGTATTCAGTACCTCTTCCGGCGCTACCGCGGGAACGGGGTCATAAACGCTCACCGTCCAATTTACGTCCCCGCGGCTATCTCTACGGTCGCATTCGTCGCCTGGAGTGCGCGATACGAACGGGTTCGGTCGGCCGCCGTCGGCCTGCTCGAAGGGGTTCTGTACAGCTCTGTCCCGGGTGACGAGATCACGCAGCGGTCGGCCTCGCTCGCTGACCTCGGCGGCTCAATCGAACTCCTGTTCGTCAAGCTGTTTCTCGTTGCACTGGTGTTCTGTCTGCTTGCCGGTCTGTTGACGCTCGCGTGGGGGGCAGGCCGACTCGACGAGCGGGTTCCAGACCGCAACGCGCTACTCACGTATCTCATCGTCGCCGCGGTGCCGCTTCTGGCACTGTTTGGCCTGTTTTTCCTGTCGAGCGCCAACACGATGCACTTTCGCTACCTCGGTTTCATCATGGCCGTGGTGACGATTCTCGGCGCACTCGCGATAACCGACGGGGCCGACAAACTCACCAACTCCCTCTCCCGGCGGTCCGTCGGCGTCGGACTCGTCGTGCTGTTTTTGCTCTTTCTCCCGCTCCCGATGGCGACGATGCACTCCGGTCCGTTCATCTACCAATCGAGTTCCAGTGTGTCTGAGATGCACTACGAGGGAGTAAACCAGACGTTCGAGAACATGGACCGCGACATTTCCTTTGCCGGCATTCGCTCGGGACCACGGCGGCTCGTCGACGCTCGATACGGCGCAGAACAGTCGAAAACGATGGAGTTCGGAGGGGAAGGGACGCCGACAGCGATACCGGACGCGGTGTGGGGGAACAACCTCACGACGCACTACGACAGCCCAAGGTACATTCCGGTCGACGAGTCTGATTACCAGCGTGAAGTGGTCCTCTACAACGGCTTCCGGTACGGCCAGCGTGGGTTCGACACGCTCGAGACGACACCCAATATAAACCGTGTCCAGTCCAGCGGCGAGTACCAGCTTTACTTCCTGGAGAGCGAGTCGGGAGGCTGACCTGTCCGGGAGACGGATGCCGTCTGCCAGTAGATTCTCTATAACAATGGCTGGCGAGCGTCTGCATTCGGTCAGCGATGCACCAAGACACCTACCGGAGTTGGGACGCCCATGTCTGAGACGGAATCGTCGCCAGACCGGGCGTTCGTTCTCGGACTCGATGGGGTTCCGTGGGACTATCTCGAGTCGTGGATGGACGCGGGTGACCTGGAGAACTTCGCCCGTCTCCGTCGGGAAGGGGTTGCCGGTCCGCTCGCGAGCACGATGCCGCCCACGACAGCCCTTGCCTGGCCGACGATAGCGACCGGCGTCAACCCCGACAAACACGGTATCTACGCCTTCCAGCGGCTGGCCGGCGATTACTCACAGCGAATGGCGACCAGCGACGACATGCGACAACCGGCGCTCTGGGACCTCCTCTCGCCGTCCGTCGTGGCGAACGTCCCGATGACCTATCCTGCTTCCCCAATCGACGGGGAGATGGTTACCGGCATGATGACGCCGGAGTTGAACGACCGATTCACGTCACCTCCCGAACTCCGGACGGTCATTCAGGACCGGATTCCGGCCTACGACATCGGGCTCACGTGGACCGAGTACGCCGACGAACCGGAGCAGTTCAAGGCGGACCTTACCGCACTGGTCGAGGCCCGTCGAGAACTCATGGAACTCCTGCTCGAGCGCAACGACCCGCGGCTGGTCTTTTTCGTCTTTACCGCGCCCGACCGTCTGCAACACCTGCTGTGGGACGAGGAGACGATGCTCGACCACTACCAGCTTCTCGACGACATTCTCGGGGACGTGCTGGCCTACGTCGAGGAGCGCGATTCGAACCTGTTCGTCGTCTCGGACCACGGGTTCGGCCCGATATCGAAGAACGTCGCGGTCAACACGGTGCTTGAGCGGGCGGGACTGCTCTCGCGACGACAAGACACCGGAAGCCGGAGCATTCTGGCGAAGGCTGGGCTGCGTAAGGACACCGTTCTCTCGGCGCTCGAATCGGTTGGAATCGACCAGCAGACGCTCCTCAAACACCTCCCGCGGTCGTTCGTCGACCGGGTCGCCGAACGCGTCCCGGGTTCGCACGTCCTCTACGATGTCAACTACGCCGACACGGCAGCGTTCGTCCACGGGCCCGGTGGGGTCTACGTCAACGACACCGAGCGATTCGAGCAGGGAACGGTCCCGCCGGACGAGCGCGACGCAGTCGCACAGCGGGTCCGACAGGTATTCGAGTCCGTGACAGACCCCGAGACCGGCGAGAACGTACTCCGAGTGTTCGACGGCGATGAGTTGTTCCCCACCGACGACGGGTCCCCCGACCTGGTGGTCCGGGCCGTCGACGGCTATCAGAAAATCACCGGTCTCAAAGACGACGTGTTCTCCGAGACCGGGCCAACTATGGCGAGCCACCGACGTGAGGGCGTCTTTTTCGCGTGGGGCGACGAAATAGATTCGGCTGGGACAGTTGTCGATGCCTCCGTCGTCGACGTTGCTCCGACGGTCCTCCACAGTATCGGCGAGCCAGTCCCCGCGGCGGCGGATGGCAGAGTCCTCGACGGGATTTTCGCGTCACGTTCGACACCGGCGCAACGAGCGGTCGAGACCACCGTACACGGCGACGACGAGCCAACCACTACAGGGACGGACGAGGACGACTTCGGCGACGTCGAGGACCGACTCCGCGGACTCGGCTACATGGAGTGAAAGTGCCACAGTTCCTTGGCAACGACGAGCGGTCAGTTCCGTACTCGAACATTACGAGCGTTGACATGGACACAGGGCTGGTAAACAAGCGACTCACGCTCCAGACACCGGGCCAGACCTATCATATCGAGGTACATGAACCTGGAAAAGAGGAACTCCGCGAGATTACTCGCTTCATACGAGGGAAGATCTCTGAGGCGAATCAACCAAATGTCGTCCAAACAAACAGCTCTGAGTCGGAATCGCTGGAACAGCTTGAGAAATTAAAAAAGCTCCACACGCAGGGCGTCGTCAGCGATGAAGAGTTCGAAGAAAAAAAAGTCCGACCTTCTGGACAAAATTTAGCGTCACGTATCCTCTGAGTCTTGCGCTCCAATCGTGACAGGAAATACAGAGAATATGAGACAGGTCAATACATCGTCTTCCTGTATCGAGCACTCACTCGCTATCCTGTGGAACGTCGACCCAGACAGCGACGTATTCATCGGCCGACTCGGTACTCGGCTCGCTGGGTGTGTCACCCTCGTAGACGTAGTAGATGAGTCGGAGGTCTTCGCCGGATAGTTCGGGTTCGACAGTGTGTTGGCGTGTCCAGCTCTCGCCCGGTGCCAGCTGTGTCTCCATCCGTGTGACTGTTGCTCGTTCGGTGACGGTCACCGACGCTCCGGACGTGTCGACCCGCTGGAGCTCTGCGACGACAGTGTAGTCGGTCGTGCTTTCTTCGGCACTCTCGAGTTCGAGTGTCAGCTCCGCCCCCGACTCGTTTATCGCCTCCGGGTAGTCTGCAGCGACGAGTTCACCTTGGTCGTTCGTCGTCAGCAACGAGACTGACGTGAACGACTCGGCGTTGTTGGGGACGACCATCGCGTATCCGACGCCGACGACCGTGGTGACGACGAGCACCGCGATGGCCACGTTCACGACTGCACTCCGCCTGTCCTGTCTAAAGATGCCGTTTTTTACGGTTGCTATCCAGTCATCAACCGGAACGTAAAATCGGGTCGTCGGTGGCTCGCGCGACCGATACACCACTGCGGGGACGAGCCCGAGCGCACAGACGAACGACGTGGCCGTCACTATCGTCGTTCCGTCGTAGTCCAGTCCGACCAGCGAGATGACGAGTCCAACGAGCGGCAGCAGGGCGACACTCGACCCAAACGACAGCGCGAGTCGCTCGCGCCACGCCAGTCCCCGCCTGTCTCTCTGTCTTGAGTGACTACTTGTGGCACGTGACCCATCCAGACGGACTGCCGTTTCCCTGGCGGGAAACAGCACTGCGATCAGGACATAGCCAGGGATAAAAAACAGCAGTGGAAATCCGACCAGTGATCTGGGAACGACTGCGGTCGTCGGAAGCACGTACAGCAACAGCAGATTTGCAACGACGAGATAACCGGTGACAGCATAGATATCTCCCGGGATATCGATATTCGACGGAAAATACTTGCTCACCGTCGCGGGCAGATGCTGTTCCGCCCAGTTTTCGTTCGCTGACTGCTTGCTCATCGTGGCTCCTCGTTCTTTGTGTCCGCATTAATCGAACGGCGCCTCATTCGGTATCCCATCGGCTTGGTCTGTACGTCTCCAGTTCCCAGTATTGTTATAACGCTTCTACACCCCCCTGTGTCGGTACACAATTGCGGTAACGCGTACTTACGAGTCCTTGTACGACCGACCCTGTCTGAGTGCATTCCGCTGTGGCTGTCGTGCTCAAACCTACCGCTGTCCGTCTGTCGGCTGGCGACGATTTTTGGGTCCTGGCACCTCTCCGTGACGAACACCCGGGCGAACACCGTTCTTCGATGGTGGCTCACTGCCCTGTTTTGTCCCTTTTATTGCCCCGTAATGATATATTACCAGACAGTTGTTCAGCGTACACACCAACTAACAAAGCTATCGCTCGGCGACCAACCTCCATCTGAACCATGGTGCCTGCTTCCATTCCATCTGGGTTGTTTCATCCTCTGCGTGCCCTGAAAGATGCCAAGCCTGTCCGTCAGGCCGTAGAGCGTGTGCCGGCCAGTTCTGACGCTGGCGCCGGTGGACCGACGGCCCATCCTCGAGCT
>JAZKTK010000033.1:0-25989 GCA_036625595.1 Haloarculaceae archaeon
AAGCTCTGGCGACTGACGACGACCGCACGATCCACACTGCTGGCTACGGGCTCTTTTTGCTCGCGCGCACTCACGACGCCGCGATAGCTCCGCTGGCGGCTGAACTCGCAGGCAGACTCGTGACTGACGAACGAGACCGCGCAGTCCGGCGGACGCTCGCATCGCTCCGGCTCGTCGACGACGCGGCTGTCCGCGAGGCACTCCTCGATTCGACTGCTCACGACCGGGCGCGACGACTCTATGCGAGTGTGCGAGAGACCGACCCCTGGAACCCGCCAGCCCCGCTTTCCGACGGCGACCACGCCGAGTATCTGACCGCATTTCGCCAGCTCGTCGAGTTCGAAGACGACGAACCCGACGACAGTGAGGGACAGTCGGTCACAGATGTCATCGAGAGAGACGAGGACAGTACCGACGAGGCCGAGGACACTGACGACACGACTGACGAGCCACGAAACGCAGGTCCGACGAGCGACGACACCGGCGGCACGACGAAACGTGAGCGAATCGACCGGCTCACCGGTTCCGAAGCGTTCGCCACACTGGTCCATCGGAGTGGCTTCGACGACCTGCAGGTGGTCACGCCAAAGCGTGCACACCGCTACGCGGACGTGTTTCGCGCACGCGCCCGCGCCAACGATACCGAGCGCGGCGTCGCGGTTCGACTGCTTCATACGCCCGACGAGAGCGATATCGACGCCACTGTCGGGGACCAGCTGGCGTCGTGGGCGCGTCTGGTCGATTCGAGCGGCGTCGTGACGGTCGTCGACTGGGGAACGACGCCACAACCCTGGGTCGCGACGGAGTGTGCGGCGGGTCGTCTCCCCGGCCGGGGTCGGGTCGGGCCGGCCGCAGCGCTGGCCTGGGCCCGCGACCTCACCGGCGCGCTCGTTGCGCTCCACCAGCAAGACGTGGTCCACGCCGGCATCGACCCGCAGAACATCGTCTACGCTGACAGCCAACTGGACGAGCGGGTGCGTCCGATGCTGGACAACGTCGGGCTACTCACCGCCTACCGGCGCGCGTTCGACCCCCGCGACTATCTGGACCCGCGCTACGCCGCCCCGGAGTACTTCGACAGCCAGTACGGTCGCATCGACCACGCCACCGACATCTACCAGCTCGGGATGGTCGTCTACCGTCTGCTCGCCGGCCGTCACCCCTTCGACGGGAGCTATAGCGAGATTCGGTCGAGCGTCCTCGACGACCGCCCGACGGCACCGAGTGAGTGTACACCCGCGCTGCCCGCCGCCGTCGACGAAGTCGTCGCCAAGGCCACAGCCACGCAGAAGCTCACCCGCTACGAGACGGCCCACGGCTTCCATCAGGACATCGCCCGCATCTGCGATGCAGTGCTCGACTGACGGCCGGCGCGTCGATGCGAGGGGCTTTTTCGCTGTCGCCCAGTAGCGACCCCATGGACGACGACCAGTACCGCGTGCTCCCCGGCCCCGACACTGACTCATTTCGACTGCTCGGCCGGGAGAGCTACGAGCCGGTCCGCATCTCTCGGGAGGGCCACGACGCCCCCGTCGCGGACCTCCGGCCCGGCTATCTCGTCGACGCAGACGTTGACTGGGGTGGGGACGCCCCGACTATCGACTCCCTCTCCGTTCGCCGACCGACGCTCTACGCCTACCTGCCCAATATCGAACCCGTCTTCGAAGTCGCCCGTGACCTCTGGCAGGAGACCCAGGCCGCCGGCGACGGAATGAGAAGCTGTGTCACGCGCAACACCGACGATGTCGTCAACGGCGCAGTGTACGTCTTCGCCGACAGCGGCCCGACCAGCCGGTTCGAGGAGTTCCGCGACGGCTCTCGACCGCTCGAACCGCTGGTCGACCGCATCAACGACCGCGACGAGGACGGTCCCGCTCCCCGCGAAGTGTTCGTCTGCCAGCCCGCCGAAACCAGCGACTTCGTCGTCGTTACCATCGCTCTGGAGAAGGGTGGCCTCTTTGCCGACACGATTCGAGATACCTACGACAGTCCGATACCGGACGAACCGCTGGTCTGAGCCCGCACCCCGTGATATTGACTGCCAATACGGCCGCAGTTCCGAAACTTTTTGACTGACCAGTCAGTCAGTTTCGTGTACGTCCCCTCCATGTCTGCCCCAGACGACATCATGCGGGCCACGTGGCGCGCGCTCTGTACCACTGGCTACGCAGACCTGACGATGCAAGCGATTGCCGACGAGTCCGAGAAGAGCAAGGCGTCCCTGCACTACCACTACGACAGCAAGCAGGACCTGCTGGTTGCCTTTCTCGACCACGTCACCGACCGGTTTCTCACTCGCCTTCGCGAGGCCGAGGCGGACGCGCCTGACGACCCCGAGGTGCGTCTGTCTGCAGTGCTCGATGCTGCCCTCTCACCGCCTGAAACCGACGACCTGGAGGACATGCAGACGGCGCTGCTCGAACTGAAGGCACAGGCACCCCACCAACCCGCCTTCCGGGAGCGCCTCGTCGCGGCCGACGAGGAGTTTCGGGCGCTCGTCGCTGACATTCTGGCCGACGGCGTCGAGTCGGGTGCGTTCCGGGCCGACCTCGACCCCGAGCGGACCGCTCAGACCATCGTCACCTTCTTCGACGGCGGCCAACTCCGACAGGTGTCCCACGGTGAGGCGTGTGCGACCAGCCGCAGTCGGCTCGATGTGTATCTCGACCGCTGTGTCTACCGGGAGGAGCGATGACGCTTCGCGACCTGTTCGACCGCCTGACCTCGCTGCGGCTCAGTGACATCTTCAAGAGTCAGGAGGAGTTCGACCTCACCGAGGGCTCTATCGGGTGGCCGCTGTTCTATCTCTCCCTGCCAATCGTCGTGACGAACCTCCTCCAGACGGCGTACAACCTTGCTGACACCTTCTGGCTCGGCCAGTACAGCACCGAGGCGCTGGCGGCGATTTCCTTTGCGTTTCCGATGGTCTTTCTCCTCATCTCGCTGGGGATGGGACTCTCAGTCGCCGGAAGCGTGCTGGTCGCCCAGCACACCGGTGCAGACCAGCCGGACGACGCCGAGTACGCCGCCTCCCAGACGGTAACGTTCGCGTTGCTCGGGTCGCTCTTGCTCGGCAGTGTCGGGTACTTCCTCGTCGACGACTTCCTCAGACTGCTCGGTGCAGACCCCAGTATCCTCCCGCTTGCGGCCAGTTACATGCAGGTCGTCTCGCTCGGCCTGATGTTCATGTTCGGCTTTTTCGTGTTCATCTCGCTGATGCGGGGCTACGGCGATACGATTACGCCGATGCTCGTCATGCTTGGCACCGTCGTCCTCAATATCGTGCTCGACCCGTTCCTCATCTTCGGGTGGGGACCGTTCCCCGAACTTGGCATCGAGGGTGCCGCCTACGCTACCGTCTTCTCTCGCGGCCTGGCGATGCTCGTCGGCCTGGCTATCATGCTCGGGAGCACCCGCGGCATCTCCATCAACGTCCCCGACCTCCGGCCGGACTTTACGTACTTGCGCAGACTCCTCCGTATCGGTCTTCCTGCTTCCGTCGAGGGGACCGGCCGCGCGCTCTCGATCAACCTTCTCCTCTTTATTGTCGCAGGGTTCCCAAACGCCGTCGTCGCCGCCTTCGGCGTCGGTATCCGCGTGTTCTCGGTCATCTTCCTGCCCGCGATTGCGGTGGGCCGTGGCGTCGAGACACTCTCCGGGCAGAACATTGGCGCGGGCAACGAGGACCGCGCGGCCCGGACCAACGACTTCGCCGCCGTCGCGATGTTCGTCGTCCTCTCGGTTGCCGCCGTCGTCATCTGGTTTACCGCAGCGGATATCATCGCTGTGTTTACCGACGACCCCGCCGTGATTCCCGTCGGTGCGGCCTTCCTCAGGACGGTTGCACCGACGTTCGGCTTCACCGGCGTGATGCGCGCCTACAGCGGCGGGTTCCGCGGCGCTGGCAAGACGCTGACCGCCGCCGCAATCGCCATCTTCACGCAGGGTGTCGTCCGCCTCCCGCTCGCCTGGGTCGGTGCCGAGCAGTTCGGTACCGACGGCCTGTTTGGGGCCTTCGTCGTCTCGAACATCGTCGGCGGTATCATTGCGTTCCTCTGGTTTCGTCGGGGAACCTGGCGCGAGACCGACCTCACCGACAGCCCGCGCGGTGGCGTCTCAGAGACTGTCGTCGAGGACGACCCTGCTGTCGACGACTGACTTCCATACTTCTCAACCGACCGCTGACACGCGTCTGACGCACCTTCTTGAGCGTGGTCGGCGTACGCAGGGATATGACTGGGGACCGCGGGGACCGCGACCGGACCACGGCCGGCACCGACCGGACCTGGTACCGTGACCTCCGTGACCGCTCGGACGAGGCCGCCTCGCCGCTGGCCGAAGCCTCCCGCCTGCGCGACATCGCCAGCAGCCGCACCACTGAAACCGACACCGGCGTCCCCGCTCCCGACACTGTCGCTCCGTCGACCACCGACGACGCCGATTCTGCGTCGCCGCTCATCGCCGACATCCGCCGCGTCGCAGACGTGGATGACCTCCGGCTCGACGGCTCTCCGACCGACCACCACTACGGCCGGGTCGTTCCCACCCGTGCTCGCGTCGATGGCCGCTCCTGTCGCCTCCAGTTGCGCCTCTTTCGCCGCCCAGAAGCGGAGACCGGCAGCGGCTTCGAGGCGACGCTGGCGGACCAGCTCGACCGCTGGGCGGCCGTCGGCGACTGCGAGGGCGTCGTTCCCGTCCTCGACACGGCCGGCGACCCCCGACCGTGGAGCTGTACTGCGCCGATAACCGCGACGCTAGCCGAGCGCCCGCCGACAACGCTGGCGGATGCGCTTCGGGCAGCACGCTCGCTCACGCACACCCTCGCGACCGTTCACGACCGCGGCACGCTCCATACTGGACTCGACCCGAATCACGTCGTCTACGCACCCGGCACCGACCGCCCGCTCCTCGATAGCGTCGGGCTCTTCGACGTGTACCGCCGTCACACCGACCCGTCGAGTGCGCTCGCACTCCCCTACGCCCCACCGGAGTACTTCGACGACCGCTACGGCGTCGCCGACCGCACGACTGACGTCTACGGGATGGGTGCACTGCTCTATCGTATCTTCACCGGTCGGGACCCCTACGACGGGCCGCCCGCCGACATCCGCGAACAGGTCCTGACCCAGCCCTTCCCGACCCCCTCTGACGTGACGGAACTGCCCGAAGCGCTCGACGATATCGTCGCCCGTGCCACTGCGACGGACAAGTTCGACCGCTACCAGTCCGCAGCGACGCTGTTCGAGGACGTGAACGAGCTCTGTCTGTGGCTACTCGACGAATAGTACATCGTCGTCACCGCAGATGCTCCAGAATCTGTAACAGCCGAAACCCGAGTTCGCCGTGTTGTTTCGTCGTCGACGCTGCCACCTGTCGCAACCTGTCGATTTTTGCAGTGTACTGCTCGTTTATCACGAGTTCTAGCTCCTGGTCAGTTCTGGTGTCGAACTCCCCGGCAAGTTCCTGCAGTCCGTCGACCATCCGCCCGCGGACGATTGGACTCCACAGTTGGAACCGGTACCGCTCCGCCGATTCAAAGAGGTCGGCAATGTACTCCCCGTCCGCGTCGAACTTCCGTTCGAGCGTGGCCAGACTCCCCTGATAGGACCCGTATTCTGCCCACTTCTCGGAATCGACTCGTCTGGAGTAGTTTAACCCCCCGAGATGGGTCGTCACCTCGCAGACGAACACCTCGTTTTCATCACCGGGGTTCATGCCGATGACATCGAGCTCAATCTGGTCGCCCCGTTCGGTCGACCGCTGGTTGTACGTCACCAGCTCACACCCTTCGACGAGTTTGAGATACGCTCCCACCAGCAGTTCGCCCGCTTTGGGCTGTGTTGTCACAGCTTTGCTGTTTCACTCGAGTCTCTTGAATACACGTGACAGAATTGGAAGTACTGGAGCAGTCGCTCTCCGGCGAAAAGAGAGAGAAAGTTAGTCATCGAGCGGTGCGGTTGCGGTGGGTCGACAGGGAATGCACCCGCGAGCGCTCAACCGAGCGCGAGCGGCCTTTTTCCCCAAGTTTTTGCGCCAGAGTGGTCCGCCACGCGCCGAAGGCGCGTGTGCGAGACCCGACGGCGCAAAAAGTGGTTTTACATCATGCCGCCCATGCCGCCGCCCATACCGCCCATGCCGCCGCCCATGCCGCCGGGCGCGCCGCCAGGTCCGCCGGGTCCGCCGGCGTCCTCGTCGTCGTCGCCCTGGCCACCTTTCAGGTCGCCAGCAGCGATGACGTCGTCGATGCGCAGGATCATGACAGCGGCCTCGGTGGCGCTCTCGATAGCCTGGGTCTTGACGCGGAGCGGTTCGACGACTTCGTCGGACATGTCCTCGACGTCGCCCGTGTAGGCGTTGAGACCGACGAGGTTGTCACCGGCGTCGTGTGCACTGCGGAGTTCGACCAGCGAGTCGATTGGGTCGAGTCCGGCGTTCTCGGCGAGCGTGCGCGGAATCACGTCGATGGCGTCAGCGAAGGACTCGACTGCGAGCTGTTCGCGGCCACCGACGGAGTCGGCGTAGTCACGCAGCTGCAGGGAGAGTTCGGTCTCGGGTGCACCGCCGCCGGGGAGGACCTTGCCGTCCTCCAGCGTGGCGGCGACGACACCGAGTGCGTCCTCGATGGCGCGCTCGACTTCGTCGACGACGTGGTCGGTACCGCCGCGCAGGATCATCGTGACTGCGCGAGCGTCGTCGACTTCCTCGACGAAAATGTGCTCGTCGCCTGCGAGTTCTTTCTCGGTGACGGAGCCGGCGAAGCCGAGGTCGTCCTCGGAGATGTCCTTGACGTTGGAGACGATGCTCGCACCGGTCGCACGAGCGAGCGCGGAGATGTCGGACTTCTTCGCGCGGCGGACGGCGAGGATGCCCTCCTGTGCGAGGTAGTGCTGGGCCATGTCGTCGATACCCTTCTGACAGAAGACCACGTCGACGTCGGCCGCGGCGAGTGCGTCGACCATCTCGCGGAGCTGCTTTTCTTCCTGGTCGAGGAACTCCTGGAGCTGGTCGGGGTCCGAGACGTTGACTTCCGTGTCGAGTTCCGTCTCGGGAACCTCGATAGCCGAGTCGAGGAGCGCAATCTTGGCGTCCTCGGCGAACTTCGGCATGTTGTCGTGGACGCGTTCCTTGTCGATGATGACGCCCTCGACGAGCTGTGACTCGTCGATGGAACCGCCGACGACCGTCTCGACTTTGATGTTGTCCGTGTCGACGCTGTCCTCGTCGGCGACCGACTGGACCGCACGGCGGACGAGTGCGGCGAGGTGGTCCTTGGCGGATTCGGCGCCCTTGCCCGTCATCGCCGTGGCGGCGACGTTCTCGAGGGTTTCATCGTCGTCGGCGTCGACGTCGATGGCTTCCTCTTCGAGCACTTCCTTTGCCTTCTCGGCGGCCTGGCGGTAGCCCTGTGCCAGGATGGTGGCGTGGATGTCCTGGTCGAGGAGGTCCTCGGCCTTGCTGAGGAGTTCGCCGGAGATGACGACTGCTGTCGTCGTCCCGTCGCCGACTTCGTCCTCCTGGGTCTGGGCGACTTCGACAATCATGTTCGCCGCAGGGTGCTCGATGTCCATCTCGTCGAGGATGGTGACACCGTCGTTGGTGACGACGACGCTGCCGGCGTCGTCGACGAGCATCTTGTCCATGCCCTTCGGGCCGAGCGTCGTCCGGACGGATTCGGCGACGGCCTTCCCGGCTGTGATGTTCATCGACTGTGCGTCCTTCCCAGATGTGCGCTGGGACTCGTCGGATAGTACGATCATGGGCTGATTACCCATCTGCTGAGCCATAGTCATGGAATGATTGAATGTGATTCTATATAAATCTAATGGATACGGGGCTACTAGCCTTCGCAGGACGGCCCCCGGTTGCCCCCACTTCCCGCCGCGACAACTAGATTTAAATAGGATAGTGAGCGGTTCAGGCCGTCGCCTGGGTCCCAGCTGGCGTCTTTCGGGAGTCCTGTTTTTGCGCATCGGACCCGAAGAGCGAATATGGCCACTGCCTCCTCGCCCGTCTCGCTCGACAGCAGTGATATCCCGACAGTCGTCGCGAGTGTCCTCCTCGTGAACGTCGCCGGCGCAGCCCCAGCACTGCTCGCCGGCCCGAACTCGCCGTGGTTCCAGCAACTGGCAAAACCGGCTATCTACCCGCCGTCGTGGGTCTTCGGCGTCGTCTGGACGGCGCTGTTCACGCTGCTCGGCATCGCGCTCGCGCTGGTCTGGCTGGCCGGAACCGACCGCCGGCCGGTTCGCATCGCGCTCGGCCTGTTCGCGCTGCAGATGGTGTTCAACGTCGCGTGGACGCCTGCCTTCTTCGCACTCGAAGACCTGCTGCTCGGACTCGTGGTTATCGTCTCACTCTGGCCGCTCGTCGTCGCGACGATTGCTGCCTTCGCATCGGTCGACCGTCGGGCTGGGGCGTTGCTGGTTCCGTATCTGCTGTGGGTCACCTTCGCTGCCGTTCTCAACTACCAGTTCTGGGCGCTGAACTGATTCAAATGTGGGCGACCGCTCGCACCGGACTCGCCTCCGCCGCCAGCGCGAGCGGATACGCAGTCAACTCGAACTCGGTCGGCAACCGCTCCAGTCCTCGCAGATTCTCCACGATGAAACAATCGTCCGCAAAGAGCGCATCGTGGGCTGGAAGCCCCGACGGTTCACCCGGACGCTCCCGTTCGGAGTCGACACTCGGCGTGGGGTCCGGTCCAAAGGTGTCCAGCCCGACGCTGTAGCCGTGGTCGGCACACCACGACGCGGCCGCTTCGGTCAGGTAGGGGTGGTCCCGGTACTGCTCGGTCCCCCAGTGGTCGTCCCACCCAGTCCAAACGACGAGCAAGTCGTGGGCTGACGGCTCTCCCAGCGTTTCCGGGCCGATTGGCTCGCGGCCGGCCAACCCGGTGCAGTCGACGAGTCGCGCATCGAACTCGAACGCCGAGAGCGAGTAGTCGTCGAGCGTTTTGCCGTCGTCCAGCGTGTGGGCGGGCGCGTCGATGTGTGTGCCGACGTGCGCGTCGAGGTCCAGTTCGGTGACGCGGGCCCCATCCGACTCGACGGTCGTCACCGTCTCGACGCTCACTGGTCGGCTGCCAGGATAGACAGTCATTCCCGATTCGATGGGCTGAGAACAGTCGTACTGAGACACGGCAACAGTTAGCCGTGGAACTGGTGGTACTCCATACCCTTTTGTTTGAGTTCGTTTCGCTTGCGTTCGAGGAACGAGTAGACCGCGCCGTGGGGCGCACCGTCGAGAATCATCTCTGCGGCCTCCCGGACAGCCTCGACCTGCTGTGGGCCGCCGATGATACCGAGCGTCGTCCCGTAGATGGTGACGGACGCGCCGGTCAGTTCCTGCATGAGCTCGCGCGTGCGCCCGCTCTCGCCGATGAGCCGGCCTTTCTTCCGCCGGAGGTCGTTCTTGTTCCGGCAGGCGGCCTCGATGTCGACGATGTCGAACATCACCATGTCGTCTTCCAGTAGTCGGAGGGCGTCCTCTGGGGCGAATCCGCGGCCGATGGCCTTGACGATGTCAGGGCCTTTCAGGCCGGTAATCGGGTCGCCGACCTTCTCGACGCGGACGTTGCCGCTCTCGGAGTCGATGTCGAGACGAACCTCTGCGCGCTCTTCGATTTCGCGCATCGTCTCGCCACCAGCCCCGATGAGAACCCCGATACGGTCGTCGGGAACCTTCACGTGCTGCATAAGTATGCTTACCAGTACGTGACTCGACTGTTAAAGTTCTTCGTCGTCACGGTCCGTGTACTGGCGGGCAGGCGTCAGTATTTCCTGACAGTCCTGCGGACCGTAACTCACTGATGCCCTCCACACAGACGACGCTCGCGAGTCCGTCGCGTCTGGCTGGTGCCGTCGCGCTCGCACTGCTCACACTCGTATTCAACTACGGCACGCAGGTCACGACAGCCACTGATGCTGTTCTGTGGTTCGTCGTCGCTGTCGTCGTCGGCTACGCCGTTTTTACTGCGCTGGCCGTCGCCGCCGACAGAATCTGGGCGTAGAACGTGCAACTCGTCGCCGCGTCGGCAACCGTCGTCATGCTTCGTCCGCCGTCTCCGCCTGCGCTTCGATGAACGCGCGCAACTGGTCGCCGTCGGTGTCGACCCCCTGTCGGGCGAAGAAGTTGGCGACGTTCTCACAGTCGCGTTGGAGGAACTCGTCGTAGTTGGGGTGGTGAATTGTCACCGCCTGGCCCAGATCGATGATGACCAGTTGCCCCTCGTAGAAGATGATGTTGTACTCCGAGAGGTCCCCGTGGACGAGCCCCGCGTTGAACAGACGGCACATGTACTCTCGAACCACCTCATAGGCCGTCTCGGGATTCTCGATGTGGACCTCCGAGAGTCGCTTGGCACGGCCCTCCTCGGTGCCGAGATACTCCATCACCAGGACGTTTCGCTCGACAGCGATTGGTTCGGGGACGCGCAGCCCCGCCTTCTTTGCCCGCTTGAGATTCGCGAACTCCTTGCGAACCCACGCCAGCACCACGTCTTTTTTCTGGTGGCCCAGCCCCTCGAAGCGCGGGTCGCCCTGCAGGTACTCGCGCATGTCCTTGAAATCAGAGGCGTTGATGCGGTAGACTTTCACCGCGACTTCGGGCCGCTCGCCGTGGCTGTCGCCGAGTACCTCGCCCGCCTGCTCGCCGCCGAGCGCGGTGTAGACGTTGGCCTCTTTTCCAGTCGAGAGCGGGCCGCCGAAGGCCGCGATGTGGCCGTCTTGGACGAGTTTGTAGAGCGCGCCGTAGGTGGCGTCGTCGAAGACGCTGGCCTCGACTTTGAACTGTTCGGTGTTTTTGATTCGCTTGCGAAACTCGCTGAACTCCCGGTCGCGCTTGCGTGCGATGCGGTCGGCGTCGGTGTCGGTGTAGTCGATTTCCTCCCACTCGTCGCCCGGTGTCTCGGCTTCCGCCGGTGCGACGAGTCCGAAGTCCCCTGTCATCTATTTCCGGGTATGGGATGGACGTGTAAAAGGAAGGTGCCGGACACGACTGCCACGCTACTCTTGAATGTGCCCTTCTTCGCGGAGCTGGTCGGCTTCCTGTTTCTCGTAGCGCCAGGTGATATCGGCTTTCTCGTCTTGCCAGTCCCACGGCGAGACCAGCACGACGTCGTCCTCACGAATCCAGATGCGTTTTTGCATCTTGCCAGGAATACGGGCGGTTCGCTCGACGCCGTCCATACATCGAACCTTTACACGGTTTGCACCAAGCATGTCTGTGACGACTGCGAACACCTCGTCGTCGTCAGGCATCCGCAGGTCCGTCCGTCCCTCGTTGTCGCTCATACTTTCGAGTTCACCGGCGAGGCTGTTTAAGGTTTCCAACGTTTGCGACGAAATCGTGACACGGAATGGCACACTTTTCCGCCGAATCGCCGGTGTTTAAGTCTGGAGCCACGACAGGCAGGGTATGTTCGACAAACTCGGACTTCCCGGTATCGCTGGCGTCCTCTTCATGCTCGGTGGTATCGTCGTCGTCGCACTCGAAAGTCTCCTCATCGCAGGCGGCCTCGCGCTGCTCGTGGCCGGGCTCGGTCTCGTCATCTTCGGCCTCGTGAAAAACCTCCTCTCGTCGTTCGGAATGGGCGGGATGGTCTGACGCCGCTATCCTGTTCTGGCTGGCCGAGAGCCGAGGTAGCCGACGACTGCGACCAGTCCGGCGACGATCGACGTGAACCACAGTCCCGCAATCAAAACACCCCACAGTTCCGCGGTTTCCCTCGACCGATTTCGCGCATCCCAGTAGAGGGCGCTCCCGAAGACCAGCGCCAGCACCGCCAACGTCGGCTCGATGCCGAGAACAGTATGGCCGCTGAGTGTGGCAGTAGCGAACGAGAACTGGTCGACTGCCATACCGCTCCCATCGCAAGCACCGTTAAAAATACCATCTCCCGAGAACTGCTTCGGGAGCGTCGTGGACCGCTCTTATCGCCACTCGTCGAGCGACACCGTCCTGGCGCTGTCCATCGCCAGCCACGCGTCGTCTCGCGTGATATCCGCGACGACGAGATGTCGGCCACCGTCGATTGTGTCGACAGCGCTCACGACATCATCACTCTCTCCGGACTGACGGCCGAACGCGTTGACGGTGTCCGTCATATCAAGATGATTGCTCTGTTAGTGTATGAATGTTTCGGAATTGCATCTACTATACTGCATACATCTACATATAGTGCTATATATGATTACGAATGGGAACCAGGGTTGCTGAGAAGCACGGAGTTGCTAATTGCAGCAACTCGGTGGTTCATGCTGTTCCAGACAAACGCGACATCCCGCAAAGCGGTGCCTGAGCACGGTACAGTGCCAATCGGAGCGTTCCCGTCCCTTCAGGAGGCACAATGTTGATACCCTTCCTCTTAGCTAGTTGAACTAATCTATCAGATGAACTTCGACATCGATAGCGCGAAACTACTGTATGCCCTCGGTGTACTGTTTGCTGCCGCTGCGTTCGTCTACTTCATTCGCGATCTCGTATTCGGCCTTTCGATTACGGTGAAAGCCCTGTTGTTGTTCGTTGCATTCGTCGGATTCTTCATCACCAGTCTCGCCTTGCAGCGTGACATCCTCGATGTCGTTGCGCTAGCTCTGTCGGCACTTGCGTACGTCGTGTGTCTCGGATACGTGCTCGCCCGGTACAACCTCGGTGACACGGCGACGTTCCTGGTGTTCGCTGGATCGGCCATCCTGTTTGTCGGGCTCGGATATCTCCTTCGCGAACAGAGCCCCTCACTATCACTCCGCACAGCCGGCTACGCCATCCTCGGATTGGCGGCTATCAGCGCTGTCCTCGTTGGAGCCGACCTCGCCGATGGTGGCGTCACCTACACGATGGCCTTGAACGAGACAGTGACCGTTTCAGGTCCCGGCGATAGTCCGGTCGACCGGGACCTTGTTCCGGCAGAGGCACACATTGGAACTGTCACCGCGACAAACGACTTTCTCTTTACCCGCCCGCTGGATTTGCCGACACTTCGCGGCTGTGTTGTCGGGACAGATGCTGTCCCCGACGACCGCGTCAGTATCAGCTACGACCGACGGAGTTTCGACCGAACCAACATTATCTCCGGCAACACCGAGCGTCCGTTCGCTATTCTAGCTCGGCTACCGATTGCAGCGAACGAAACACAATCACTGACGTTCACCGTTGAACGAGCGACCACCTGTGATATCTCTCGGTCCGACCCAACACTCGTTGTTGTCAGTAGCGACAGCACACAGAGCGGCGAGTAGCGTCGACAGCAGCAGCGACGTGGACACGTGTCGACTGTGGTATATGACTGGAGTTTATTATAGTCGACTATCACGTTCTCTCATGGAGAGACGCGATTATCTTCTTTCGGCAGGTACAGTCGGATTTGCGGCGATTGCTGGGTGCGCTGAGGAAAGTACGGGGGAACCAGAGCCAGTTGACACGCAAGACACAAAGGACCACGAGGAACCAACTGACACTCCAGGTGAGACTGCCGATGACGAGTCAAGTTCCGAGACTGACGACTCAGACGAAGACACTGCCCAAGCTGTTGAGGCAGTAGTTGGCGACCTGGTCGAAGGTGACGATATGCAACTCGTCGTCGAGGACTTTGAGAGAGGAATTAGTCTCGGAGAGTTCATCGAACCAGACGATGGGAATGAATTTGCAGCAGTCTCAGTTGCTCTCAAGAACGTCTCGGATACATTCGTCAATGTTAGCAACATTCTCCAGACGAGAATCCGGGACGACGAGGATTTCAGTTACGAGCAAACGTTTTTCGGCGGTGATGAGCCGACATTCAACGATGGGCAATTTGCTCCCGGTGAAGTCGAGCGAGGTGCAATCAACTTCGAGATTCCGGAAGACGCCAGCGGTCTCAAACTCGTCTGGGACTTTAGTTTCGGTCTCTTCGAGGATATCGACCGCGTGATAGTCGATCTTGAAGAGCAAACGGCGGTGCATACGCTCGAACAGAATCTCCAGATCGACGTCTACGATGTTGGGACGACCGTCGAATTCCAGGCGACGCAAGTAACGGTCAACGACATGCGTACCGAGTCGAGCCTCGGTTCGTTCACCGAACCGGACGCTGGAAACGAGTATGTCATTGTAGACCTCTCGGTGGAGAATCAGACTGGTGAAGAACAACACGTTTCGACAGCACTCCAGATGCTCATCAAAGACGGCGACGGTTTTAGTTACCAGGAAGACTTCTCTGCGGCGGCTCAGTTGAGTCGGCAGTTCGATGAGACCACGGCACTAGCAGATGGCGAAACACGACGTGGTGAAGTAGTGTACGAGGTCGAAGAGGGGCTTCGCCCCCTCTATTGGGTGTTCGAGTTTAGTCTCTGGAATGACGGGGATAAAACGTTCTGGCAACTCCGATAACCGGACGGTATAGCATCAAATCTCGCCTCGCTCGCGGGTCGTCCCGCCCCGTTCGCGTTTTCGAGGTCTCGTTCGCATTCACTCACTCGACCTCGCCCTGCTCGCGGCTGCACCGCTCGCTATACGAAGGCTCCATCACTACGCTCTGTCGCCTTCGCTTGCCCGATGCTCGGAAATCAACTGGTCTACCATCTCACCGGTCCGCTCGCGCTCGCGCTCGCTGGCCCGCTCTTCCCAGTCTTCGATGGCCGCTTCGACCTCCGACTCGCGGGCGACTGCTAATTCGTCGACTTCCTGCACGGTCACCATCCCCGCTGGCGCGACAGGGATGTCAGCCTCGAACAGCACCCGGTCGGCTACGTCCGACAGGCCACCGTTTCGCAACACGATTTTCGGGTTTACTGCTGCCAGTCGCTCTGCCGTCGACCGGCCCGCGCCGCTGGCATCTCGCAGCAAAATCACGTCTTCCTCGGCCAGGCCGAAGCTCTGCTGGGCAGCCTCGATGTCGTCGGTGGTGAACTGCTCGATGACCTTCACCGGAACCAGCCCGGCCTTCTTCTCGGAGACATCCGCGAAGTTCGAGTGGTCGAGCTTCCAGAGGGCTTTCAGCCGCTCCAGCTTCCCTTCCAGTTCCTCGATTCGCTCGTCTTTCTCCGAGACCTTCCGTTCCAGACGGTCGTTTTTCCGTTCGAGTCTGGTGACTTCCCGACGCTGACGGGCCTCCTTTCGCTCCTGGCGTTTGGCCGACGACAGCTCCGTCTCGTACTCGTCGAGTTGCTCGTCTTTCTGTCGAATCGTCTCCTGCAGGTCGTCGACGTGTCCTTCCAGCCGGTCGACGCGGGCTTTCAACCGCTTGATTTGCTTTTCCTCTTCGGTGAGTTCTCGCTCGGTGTGTTCGGTCTCGTCCTCGTTGCCGTCGCTGTCGTCCTCCTGAAGGTCCGCGAGCACCGTCTCGACGGACTCCTCGTCGGCGACGACGCGAGCGAGGACGGCCCCGACTTCGAACTGCGGTGGGACCTTTCGGGCGACGCGCTCGAACTGGTCTTCGTGGTCGTCGTAGGCAGCCAGCGCCGCGGCGAGTGCGTCCCGCTCGTGGTCGTTGTCGTACCCCTCCTCGCGGGTCCGGTGTTTCTTCGTGTCGACGGGTAAATCGCGGTCAGGTTCCCAGCCGGCGGCGTCGAAACTCCGCCGGATTTTCTCGACCGTTTCTGGCATCGGCTCGACGTCCGCCGCGACGATGATGGGCCGTCCTCGTTCGATTATCCACTCGATGACGGCAGCGGTGTCGGCGGTGCGCGTGCTGAGGACATCCAGTACCTCGCCGTCGAGTCCGACGACGGCGACGGCAGTGGTGGTTCCGGGGTCGATGCCGACCAGCACGTGGTCGCGGCGCTTCGCCAGTGGGCGAAATTCGATACCGTCCCGCCGCATGCGTTCGATTTCGATGCGCACGTCGCCCGCTCGCTCGGTCGAGACTGGGAGGTCCGAGGGCCGTGCCTCGACGGTAAAGACGGCGTTCGAGAACCCGCCGTACTTCTTGGTAGCGTCGCGCTCGTACTCCAGGCCGGCGTCGTCGAGTTCGGATTCGACCTCGCGAGCGCGGCGCTTGACGGAGCCGTGGATGCGCCGCGTGTAGCGGTCCTCGCTCCACCCCCCGCCGCCGCCAGTCGAGCGTCCGCGAGCGACTTTCACTTCTGTTCGGTCGGTGAAGGCAGTCACTTCCTGTCCGACGTTGGCGGCGGCGAGGCGCGCGGCTGCTTCGGCCTCTTTCATCGGGTCCTTGCCGTAGGGGACGCCGTGGCGTGAGGCGACGCGGGAGAGCGGTTCGGGCTGCTCGGCGCCGGTCACCTGAACGAGTTTCGTCTCGTCGGGGAGCGAGCCGAGAAAGTGGACGAGTGCATCCTTGTTCTCGGCCAGTTCGTACATGTTGTCGGTCGCGACGATGGCCGGAATTTCGTCGTCGATGCGCCGCCGGAGTTTGCGGTAGCTGACCACGTCGCGGTCGACGGACTCGCCGTCGAAGACAGCGAGTGCGTAAGAAGGCGAGTCGCCCCGGACGTCTCCGCTCTGAATATCGACACCGAAGACGACCGCGTCGAGGGCAGCCGTGCGGGCGTTCACAGACAACGGTAGGCGACGAGTGAGTATAAATCCACGGCGGGTCGCGCGATTTGGTGGCCCCGGATGACGCACACTTTCTTCGAGTTCCAGGTCCGTTCGAACACGACCGACGCGGTCCTGTCCACATCGCAGAATGAGTGTCGGAGTAGCGACAGCTCGCGTCCCCGTCACGTTTCGAAACCCTGACTGTTTCCGCGGGTGAACTGCCACCTGAATGGCGAACTTGCTGGGTGTCGATAGGCAGGTGTTGGCCCTGGCGCTGGCTCGGATGACCGAGTCTATCGGCAACTCTTTTCTCATCGTCGTCCTCCCGCTTTTTATCGGGAGCGAGGCGGTCAGCGGGGCGACCTTCGGGTTGACTGAGGTCGCTATCACTGGGATCGTCCTCGCGCTCTTTGGCCTCGTCAACAGTTCTCTCCAGCCGATTACCGGCCGGCTCTCCGACCGGACCGGCCGCCGCAAGATATTCGTCTTGGTTGGGCTAGTGCTCATCGCCTCCGCGAGCTTCGCGTACTCACTTGCGACGACCTACTGGCACCTCGTCGTCTTTCGAGTACTTCAGGGTATCGCCGGTGCGCTCATTATTCCGACGACAGTCGCGCTGGTCAACGACCTCGCGACCGAGGACAACCGCGGCGGCAACATGGGGACGTACAACACCTTCCGGCTGGTCGGGTTCGGCGTCGGTCCCATCGCGGCCGGTGGCGTCGTCGAGGCAGGCCCCTACACGCTCGGTGTTGCCGGGTCCAATTTCGCGTTCAGCGGCTTCGACGCGGCGTTTTATTTCGCGACGACGACAGCTCTGCTGAGTTTCGTCCTGATATCGGTCCTCATCCGTGACCCCGACCAGCCAAAGACCGATGCCGGAGACTCCCCGCGTGGGTTCGCGGTGTTCGACCGCACCGGCCCGCACGTCCTCGACCCGGTCTTTACGCTCGGTCTGGTGTCGTTTTTTATGGCCGTCGGCATCGCGCTGTTTGCCACGCTCGGTGATATCATCAACGCGCGACTCGACCAGGGCGCGACGCTCTTTGGGCTCCAGTTTGCTGCGTTCGTCCTGGCACAGATTTTCCTGCAGGCACCCATCGGCCGCGCGACGGATTTCTACGGGCGCAAGACGTTTCTCGTCGTCGGGATGATTCTGCTCGTCCCGACGACGCTCGCGCAGGGTCTCATCTTCGACCCGTGGGTGATGTTCGCTGCCAGATTCGCGCAGGGCGTCGCTGGCGCGATGGTGTTTGCCCCCGCGCTCACGCTCGCCGGCGACATTGCCCCTGAAGGACAGTCTGGCTCGACGCTCTCCGTGCTGACGATGGCGTTTGGCTTCGGGGTGGCCGTCGGGCCGCTCGCCTCTGGCTTCCTCGTCGCCTTCGGCTTCGTCGTGCCATTCGCCTTTGGTGCTGTGCTGGCCGCTGTCGGTGCTGTGCTGGTCTGGAGTCAGGTCGAAGAGACGATAACCCCGAAAAAGACGTTCATCCCTGCTGGCTGGCTCGACTCAAAGTAAGCCGCCGCGAGCGACCGGTACCACGCTTCCGCCGATTTCGACGTGAACCGCCTCACCTTCGTCGGACGCAGCGAGATGAAGCAGCGACGGGCGTCCCATCTCGTAGCCTTGCTCGACGCGCGCATCAACCGTCCCATCTTCAGAGTAGGCGTGCCTGGCGAGATAGCCCGCGAGACAGCCGTTTGACGAACCGGTCGCGGGGTCTTCCGGGACGCCGTAGAACGGTGCAAACACTCGCACTGCGAAATCGTTGTCCTCGCTCCGCGGGTCGGGACAGAACGCCAGCACGTTCTTTGCCTCCCGGTCGTCAGTCACGTCGTCGTAGGCTGTGCGGTCCACGTCGATAGCTGTCAGTGCCTCGCGGTCGGCAAGCGGGACGACGATGGTCGGTAATCCCGTCGAGACGACTTGCACCGGCCACGCCTCGTCGAGTGCCGTCTCGTCGAGTCCGAGTACGGCTGCCAGTCGGTCGTGGTCCAGTTGCGCACCGAACTCGGGTGGCTGCTGTGTCATCCACAGCGTCTCCGCTTCACCTCGGTCATGCGCTTCCACCGGCACCTCACCCACGTCGAGGTCTAACACCACCTCGTCCGGTCGTCCGTCTGCGACGTGCTCGCGGATGATGTGTGCCGTTCCGAGCGTCGGATGACCCGCGAACGGAATCTCCGCTTCCGGCGTGAAGATACGCACCCGGTAGGGCGATTCTCGTGTCTCGACGAACGTCGTTTCCGAGAAATCCATCTCGGCAGCGATTGCCTGCATCTCCTCGTGAGAGATGTTGCCGCCGCTCTCGACGACTGCCAACTGGTTGCCGGCGTACTTCTCGCGGGCAAACACGTCGACGATATGGAGGTCACTCATCGAGCGTATTGTCGCTCGCTTCGAGAAAACGTCTTGTGGTCGGTGGAACAGGTTTCAGCTCGACCGACAACGATTCGCGGGCGACGAACTGTAGAGCGGTGTTCGACTGCTGTTGTCGTGCGTTATACCAACTTCTGGCGGACCCACGAGGCCAGCGTTCCGACTACGTTTTCGGCGCGGTCCAGATCTTCTGTTGCAGGGGTACTCTTCAAACTAAACTCTCTCTGAGAACTGCTTCGTTTCGTACTCATTTCAATATATAGTTGGGGCCCTAAGCGGATAAGTGTTACACAATCATATAATTATGGCCACAAAATAATTATAATCTATATTCGTATATTCGCTACTTCGAGGCTCTATAACGGTGGATATTGGTGGCCGTCCGCGCCTTCCTCTCTCATGCGTGAGACAACCTCACAACTAATTAGGACTATATAGATTAGAAAATGTCGGGACAAACGTCAGATTGGGTATATTATTTCCTGCGGTGCCGCTACCTGGTCGCTCGCGTGATAGTAAACTCACGCTCGGCATCCGGATACGGAATTTCCACTTCCATTCCGTCCTCGGCGACGAACACGGTGTTTCCTTCGAAGGTATGTTCTCCTTCGGACTCGAGGTCGTGCCAGCCGTGGCCGGCGTATCGCGAGGAGATGTGGGTAAGTGCCAGCCGCTTTGCGCCGGCCTCGTTTGCCACTTCTGCTGCCTCGCGCGCCGTCGAGTGGCCCGTCTCCCGTGCGCGGTCGATACGGCTGTCGTCGAACATGCTGTCGTGAATCAGGAGGTCAGCATCCTCGGCGGCCTCGATGACGCTGTTACACGGTCGAGTATCGCCGGTGTAGACCAGCCGCCGGCCTGGTCGTGGCGGCCCGACGACCTCTTCTGGTTGGATTGTCCGCCCATCGTGTTCGACGGCCTCTCCGTTGTGGAGTTTCGAGTACTCCGGCCCTGGTGAGAGGCCGAGTTCCTCCTCGGCGTATTCGCGGTCGAACCGTCCTTTTCTGTCCTCCTCGTCGACGACGTAGCCGACAGCGTTCGTCCGGTGGGTCACGTCGATGGCCCGGACCTCGTACTCCTCGTTGCTCAGCGCGACTTCACCGGGCGAAATCTGGTGGATGCGCACCGGAAACGAGGGGCGCTCGCCGGTGGCAGCGACCAGTCGCTCGACGCGCTCGCGGGTGCCCGACGGTGCGTGGATGGCCAGCGCGTCGTCACGACCGTTGAAATCCAGCGTCTGGATGAGACCGGGAAGCCCGAGCACGTGGTCGCCGTGCATGTGCGTGACGAAGATGTGGTCGATGTCGAAGCCAGTCCCGTAGCGCATCATCTGGCGCTGGGTTCCTTCACCGCAGTCCAAGAGCAGGCGGTCACCCTCCCGTTCGACCTGAATCGCGCTGGGATTGCGCTGGGTCGTCGGGACGGCCCCGCTCGTGCCGAGAAACGTCACGCGCATGGCGTGCTGTCGGATACCGATAGCGAAAGGCGTGTCGGATTCCCGCCTTCGGGGGCTACTATTATGGGGTATGGTGACGTACCACACCAGTATGAAATTCGTCATTGTCGGTTTCGGTCGCGTCGGCAAGCGGACTGCACGCATTCTCCAGAGCGAGGGCCACGAGGTCGTCATCGTCGAACGAGACGCAGCGAAAGCTGACCGCGCACGCGAGGAGGGATTCAGCGTCATCGAAGGTGATGGCGGTGACGAGGGGACGCTCGAACAGGCTGGACTGGACACCGCCGACGCTATCGCCGGCGTGACCGGCGACCTCAACACGAACTTCTCGGTCTGTGTCGTCGGCGAGGCCCACGGCTGTCGGACCGTCCTTCGCGTGAGCGAGGAGGTCAGCGACGAACTCTACGAGAAGTACGCCGACGATGTCGACGAGATAATCTACCCCGAACGCGTCGGTGCTGCCGGCGCGAAGACTGCGCTACTGGGCGGAGATTTCAACGTGCTCGCGGACCTCACGGAGTCGCTGTCGATTGCCAGCGTTGGCGTTCCCGAGGACTCACCGGTCGTCGGCAAGCGTGTCGTCGAACTGGAGTTACCTGGCGACGCTCGCATCTACGCCCACGGGCGGGATAGCGAGCCGATGACGATACCACTCCCACAGACGACCATCGAGGCGGGGGACAGCATCGCTGTCATGGCCGAACCCGACGTACTCGACTCCGTTCGAGCGCAAATTCGCGGCGAGGGTGCAACGGTGTAGCTGTCGCTGCGGTGTGTCACAAAAGGGGGGAGAGACGGGTTCGAAAACGGTCCGGGCGCGCTGTGGAAGGATGGGAGTTGTGAGGCCGGTACTGGCGCGCCCGTGTAAGTTGGGACTGCGACTCTACTTAAAAACACGTCAGACGCGCGTTCGACACCGGTGCATGCGGGCGTTTTTTGTCCGTTCCCGCCGATTTCAGACTATGACCTGGGCCGACTGTTTCGACCGCGCGACCGCCTACGACGTGACCGTCGCCGATATCCGTGAGACACTCGCCGACCGACGCGAGGATGACTGAGGCCGACCCCACCCGCGTCGTCGCCGACGCCGACGTGCTGGCCGCGGATTTGCTGGTCGGTGGGGTCGCCCGCGACGCACTCGACCACGTCCGGTCGCACTCCTGGATGACTCTCGTGGCCAGCGACCGCTTGCTCGACGACGCCGAGGCCGTCATCGCGACGCTTGCCGATGACTCACTTGCCGCTGACTGGCGCGGCTGTATCGAGCGCGACCGCGAGACTGTTGACCATCCTCCGGGCGACCACTCCGGACTCGCCTCGGCCTATCGGGGTGGGGCCGCCCACCTCCTCTCGTTCGACGACCAACTGGGGAGTGCCGGCGCGAACCTCTCCCTGCAGTCGCATATGCAACTGAGCATCCGCACGCCAGACGCCTTCGCACACCTGTTCGATGCCAAATCGCTCTACGAGGCAACCCACGACGACGACTACCCCGGTCCAGACCGCGACCCGCGGGCGTAGATACCGGCTACGCGCTGCTATTCCTGTTAGATAGATATCGTTTTCACCTTCCGAAGCCTACCACTGGTATGGAACCTCGCACTCTTCTTCGCCTCGAAGGTTTCGCCGCGTTCGTCGGCGCACTCGCCGTGTACTTCGCTCTCGATGGACCGCTCTGGCTGCTCGCGGTTCTGGCACTCGCACCTGATTTGTCGATGGGTGGCTACCTCGCTGGTCCACGCGTTGGTAGCCTCCTGTATAACCTCTTTCACACCTACACGCTGCCGCTCGCGCTCGCTGCCGTGGCCGTCTGGTCGGGGGCCACGCTCGCGCTCTACGTCGCGGCCATCTGGGTTGGCCACATCGGGGCCGACAGGCTGGTCGGCTACGGCCTGAAATACGAGACTGGATTCAACGAGACCCACCTTTCGATGCAGCCGGCCCCGATCGATGTACTTACTGAGACGGAGTGACGGTGTCGCTCTCGTTTGGTGTTTCAGTCGCTCCGCTCCTGAACCCACGCCCAGACGGGTCTGCTCGCTCGTGATACTCGCTGCGCGGACTGCGACTGGTCTAGTTGAGTGTGCCATAGAAACCTCCTCACGAGATTCGTTTTAGTGATAGCTGATTGAGTCACTCGGTCAGTGTGCGTGCGAACTGACCGTGGAATTCCTCCCAATCCTACATCGAGGCGATGAGTCACACTCATCGAGTTGGTGTTTAGAGATACCAATAGTGGTCCAAATAAGCATAATGTAGAAAATAATTACAGAGTAGTTATGCTTCTACCCGTCGTTTGAATGCTCGATCATCCATGAAATCCGTTCGCAAGCACCAACCAACCTACTCGCGCCGAGACATTCTCCACAAAGGCGGCACCATCTCACTCCTCCTCGGACTTGGCACAGCTACGATTCCCGGATCTGCTGCAGCAGCGACCAAAGCCGAACGTATCGAGGCAATCGCAAGCGAGGCCGGTATCAGCAAAGCCGACGCAAAGAAAGCGCTCGATGCATTCATCAACGCCACCACGAACGCACTGACGAATGGTGACCGTGTCGCACTAGCCGGATTCGGACTGTTTACTGTCTCCAGGCGTGTACAAAACGGCAATGGAAACCGCTCGAACGACGAATCGGTAGTCGATTTCGATGCGTGCCCCGAGTTCGCCGCCGCACTCAGTCTCACCCCTGGAAACGGTGAGCAGCGCCGAACCAACGCTGGATCCAAATGCCGCTCTGCCGATGTCGTCATCGATGCAGACCGCATCGCAATCGACACACAACGCGGTGCGGACAGGGGCCTTTCAAAGGCCGACGCAAAGAAGGCGCTTGACGGGTTCATCAATGCAACGACAAAAGCGCTACACAAGGGCGATTCCGTGTCGCTAATCGGGTTTGGCTCGTTCAGTATCTCGAAGCGGTCTGCCCGAACCGGGCGCAACCCGCAGACAGGGAAAGAAATCCAGATTGCGGCGAAAAACGTTGTCAAATTTAAAGCGGGCGCTGAGCTATCGAAAGCCGTGAACTAGTGCCGCTTCGGACCTGAGCTTCGAGTTTCACCTCTGCAAACCGCTGCAACATAGCACATAGCGTCTCTGATGACGATAGCATGTCTGATTACTCAGATAGCATCCATCATGCCAAGTGGCCACCTATATCGAACGCTCGCGGATGATCGGGACAGGGTTGGGAACGGTTCTCTGATGCGCTGGTATACTATCACCTGACGCGATATACACACCGAGTGTCTTTCCTCCGTGCGGTTGTGTGTGCGATGGCTTTCAGTTGCTACTAGAGACTATTTGTTATCCTATTCGTCCCAGTAGGAACAAGTTACCAATCAGAATTATAGAATAAAATTTTTGTTTAATGAGGAACACGATGGCTTATGTATCGACGAACCTTGCTGCGGACCGTTGGTGGGTTGGCTACCGCCGGTGGAGTGCTGTCCATGGGGAGCAGAACTGCAGTTACCCAGACAGTAAGCACCGAATTCGCTCTTCCTCAGACCGGTGGACGTGGGATGGCTGAGTTTAGATCTGGCTCCTACTATGACGAACCTGCGTTGTTCTGCACCTTCGACGGAGGAGAATCATACTGGATCAATGCCAGTGATGGGGAAGTAGCCAGCAGCACCAAAACGGATTTCATTGCTCAAGGGGCTGCATTCGACGACGATACGGAGACCGGCTGGGTCATCGGGTCCGAGTTGAGGCGTTACGACAGTAACAACGAAGAGAATATCTACGATATCCCCTCTCACGGATATGCACTTACATACGACGAGGTAGCCGATCAGTTGTGGGGTGGGAGTGAAGATGAACGTCTCTGGAAACTCACCCGAGACGGCGACATCGTGCAGACCTACTCATTCAACGGCGCAGTGTACGGCCTCGCTCACGACGGGACGGATCTGTGGGTCGGGACGAGCCAACGGGGTGTACTCTTGCGAGTTGACCCTAGCACGGGTGAGACTCGCTCCGAGGTTGAATATCCGATTGATGAAACTGTGTACGATCTGGCGTTCACTGACGGAGTGCTGTGGCTTCTGACTGATGGACGCCTGTACCGCACGGATATCACGGGCGACAGTTCAACGGACGACGAAACGTCGACTCCGACGGAGACGGCGCAATTATGTCTTCGCGAAGGTAATGATTCAATCGAACAGAATTCGTCGATTCCGGAGGGACTCTCTCGTAGAGTTGAGTTCATTATTAGGGACATGAATTCAGGATTTGCTGGCGCAGAGATTGTGCTGGAATTCCCGGACGTGGTGCGCCCGTCGTTTCCAGAGCCTGGGAACGGGTTTGATGGGGGTACAACAGAAGCCGAAGCTAGCGGACAGCAGGTTCGGTTAAAAGTTGCAGATCTAAACGACTCGATCACTTCTAATACTGATTGGTTTGTCTTGGGATTAGTATATTTGGAGGGGGTGCAAGAGGGCTCTGGGACAGTCTCACTCGTAGAACAATCAGTTGATGCGGATGACGGCAGCAGAGTCGAGTTGACGATTCCGTCGAGATGTGACGAAATCACTGTTGTGAAAGAACAGACGTGTCCGGCAGTAGATGGGGTAGAAACGACCGACCCAGACGACGAGGGTCTGTGTGAGGATCTCAACGGAAACGGACGCACTGATTTCGATGATGTGACAACGTTCTTCAATCAGCTCGAATCTGACGGCGTACAAAATAGCGTTTCGCAATTCGACTTCAACGCGAATGGACGGATCGATTTCGACGATGTGACGACGCTGTTTGAAAGGGTGAATTGATCAGATGTTCTTGACTCCACGCTCCGTAATAATTGCTTGTTTGTTGATCTGTGCATCGGCAACCGGTGTAGTGGTGGCAGCCGACGATACACCGAGAGCCACGCAGACCCTCGGTTCAGAGCGTTCGAGCGTCGCTCCGACAGAGCCGATAGACCACGACACGGACGGGGCATCACTGACTGTCGTTCCAGACAGTTCGACTGTTGGCCCCGACAAAATGACAACCGTTAGTGTTGTACTCTCGGAAGCACCGGACGGGATTGCCGGGTTCAACATTACAGTCACCGTTGACAATCCGGACGTATTGACAATCAGGCAGGCACACGTATCCGATTCATTTGGACTTGAAGAGACGACTCGGGCGAAAGACAGTGTGTCGGTGAAAGGGGTAGATCTCAATGAGGAGGTGGAGTCGGGTTCCAGTGACGTAACGTTGGCCGTTGTCACACTCGAAGCCCTAGAAGAAGGGACGACTCAACTCACTGTGCGAAGTAATCAGTTCGATTCCGACGACGGGAGTAGAATCTCAGTAACTGAGCAATCTGCGGAAATTACAGTCTCCGGTGACGAAACCGGACCGACTGAAGGGCCCGGGCCATCTGAAACTCCTGAACCGATTGGAACACCCGGGCTGCCTGACTCATCTAATCTGAGCGAGAGCCCTACTCCGCCATTTGATCCTCCTGGATCGACACAAACGACATCAGCAGAGCCAAGCGATTCGACGCCGGTTGATGCCTCACCTGCTGTGACTACTACTGACGAGCCAGCTGATGCCCCATCTACTGTGGCTACTACCAGTGAGTCGGCTGGTGGGAGCGGACCAGGGTTCGGTCCTGCAGCTACCATTGCGGTACTTCTACTAACTGGCTATCTATTTCAGCGGATCGAATGAAATGTTTTG